>JALSME010000040.1 GCA_026987955.1 Sulfurospirillum sp. | reverse complement strand
TCAAAGTTTGATTTAACATTTATATTTTTAATGAACTCGAAATGCCCTTAATTGGGAATCTCTTACACCCGTTCTCTCAAACGAGGACGAAATTATATACACTTCTTCCTTAGAGACTTATTAAAGTAATGAGAAAATAAATATTTTAAAATATTTATTTGATATAAATACTATACCCATCCTAAATCAAACTAACGCATAACATTAACTCTAATCCTGAATTCAACCAATATGTGTTTATTAAGTTTCTAATTTGTATTCGGATATATGTTGTACAAATCATCTTTTTTTGTAGTTTTTTCTTTGTGAAGTTGCTTTAACCCCTATATTTAGGGCTTTAGTAGAGGTTATGGCGGACAGGGAGAGATTCGAACTCTCGGTAGGATTACTCCTACGCATCCTTAGCAGGGATGTGGTTTAAGCCAACTCACCCACCTGTCCTTTTATTAGACCGAAATTATACCATTTAAAAATAATAATCTGCTTAAAATTTTTACTTTAAGCAGATTTAATTTTTTAAATATTTTTATGGATGTTTAACAACTCCATTATAAAAGGGCTTGCAATTAGTATCAGTTTTTTTCTTCACTTTCTTATCTTTCTTTTTTCCAAAGAAAGATGAAACCATGTTAACCACTTCTTCAACTTGCTCAACTGAAACTTCATTTTTAGAAGTAAGTGACTTTCCTTTAGGATTTGAAAGTGAACCTGAAATTTTTTGAGAATAACTTGCACATCCTTTTTTATCTAAAATTGCTATTTCAACACCTTTCAAACTCTCATCAACTATATTAATGGCCCCTTTGACTGCTACTCTGTTATTTGCCGTTGCAATTGCCACATCACTTAAAGTTGCTAGACTTTTAGAGATATCTATCTTTATATGTAACCTTTCTATCGCAGTTGTTCCTCCAGAGAAAGTATCAAAAGCATCTTTCCCCTTAGAGGCATTATCAAGAGCAGAAGTTAAAAATGATGCCCCAGCCTTTTTCATATCTCCACTCTTTAGTGATTTATAACTTTTTACTATTTTATCAATGTCATAGCCTTGAACTCCAACATCTTTACCATCAAATAGTACAATTCCTTTTAGAGTTTTTTTAACACTTATTTCATCATCTCCAACAAAAGCAAGATTTACTTTTGCACTTACAGTTCCTTTGAGCAAATCTTTTTCAAATACTTCTTTTCCAAATATTGCAAGTTTTAAATTTGGAATCAACTCTTCTATTGATATCTTTGGTTTTTTACCACTCATATCTACTCTAGCTTTTGCACTTGCTTCAGAATCAAAAATAGTATATTTCATACTACTTAAATTTGCTATTGCATCCTTTAAGTCAAAGTTCATAGTCATCTTATGAATATTATATTTGCCATAAGTTATCTTTTCAATATTAGCATTTCCTTGCAATGCTAGACTTTTTAACTTCTCTTTCGTGCTATCTAAACTTATCTCATTAATTGTTACATTAATATTTTTAATATTTGCCTTTGTTCCTGTTGTTTGGTCCAAGTATGCTATATTGGCATTTTCCAATCTCACCTCTGTAACATTTACAAGTGGTAGTTGTGCTGGCTCTTTTTTCTCTTCTGATGAGGCTGTTTGTGTCCCTTTATTGGTTGTCTTCTTGGAAATTGATACATCAAAATTGTTCTTACCATTTTTCATTTTTTCTATGTTTAAATTCAAATTTGACAAAACTACATAGTTTACTTTTATTTCTTTACTTAAAAGTGGCATAATTTCTAAAGCTACATCAAAACTACTAAAAGTAGCAAATGCCTTTTGTCCTGGAACTGATAAACTAACATCTCCAACACTAACGCCAACAGGAGAAAAAGATATAGCTATATCACCATTTACCTTCAAATCATACCCTGAAGCATCTTTAACTGCCTGCTCTATCTTTGGTTTATACTGGTTTAAGTCCATTGTTGCAATAAAAATAACTAAACCTACTATTACTAAACCTAAAACTATCGTCAATTTTTTCATAAATTCTCCAATATTTTTTTTGTAACCCCAAGAGGATCACTTGATTGATATATAGGTCTCCCTACAACTATGAAATCAGGCATTTCTTTTTTTGCAGTAGCCAAGTTAGCTACTCTTTGCTGATCATCCGTACTCTCACCAAATGGTCTTATCCCTGGTGTCAAAGTTAAAAAGTTTTCTGTTGTATTATTTTTTATCAATTGACTTTCAAAAATGGAACAAACAACTCCATTTAATCCACTCTCATATGCTTCACTAGCAAATTTTGTTGCTTTTTTATCTATACTATCACCATATATTTCTCTAAATGACACCTCATCAAAACTTGTTAATGCAGTGACAGCTAACACAATAGGAGGATTTTCAATCTCACTTAATCTATCCATCACCATACTCATGGCCTTTTTGCCACTTGATGCATGTAGGTTAAACATATCTACACCAAGGTTTGACATCGATTCTGCAGCATCTGCCATTGTATTTGGAATATCATAAATTTTAAGATCCAAAAAAAGTTTAAAATTAGAATTTATTGACTTTAGTTCTTCTAATAAATATTTTCCATCTCTAATATATGAACGAAGTCCAACTTTTAACCATATATCCTCACTCTTTAAAGTTTTTGCTAAATCTAAATTTTCTTTAATAGTTGGTAAATCTAAAGCGACACATAACTTCACGACACATTTGCCTTATTCTTTATGATTGCATCTAAAACACCATTGATAAACTTTGGACTTGTATCATTACATAATTTTTTAGCTAACTCTATAGCCTCGTTTATAACAACAGCATCATCTAATTCACTATGCATGATTTCATATGTAGCAAGTCTTAGTATAGCTCTTTCTATATTACCTATTTCACTCAGGTTCCACTCTTTTAAATAGTTATTTATAACTCCATCTACACTACTAAGATTGATTTTAATTCCCTCATAAAGATTTTTTGCAAATTCTAGCTGTTTATTTCTAATCTTTTTCTCTTCAAAAAGATCATTAGCAAATTTATCTATACCTTCATTTCCAATATCACTTGCATATAAAAGACCTACAATTGTCTCTCTAACTTGATGTCTTGTTGCCACTTATAGTCCTTTATATAGACTTACCATCTCTATAAGTCCTGTCATAACTTCAAACCCTTTGTTTCCTGCTTTGCTTCCTGCTCTCTCTATTGCTTGCTCAATTGTATCAGTCGTAAGCACTCCAAAAACTACTGGCATATGATACTTCAGCGCACAACTTGCAACACCCTTTGTAGCCTCAGCAGATACATAGTCAAAGTGAGGAGTGCTACCTCTTATAACCGCACCAACACAACAAACTGCATCATACTTACCACTTGCAAGTACTTTGTCAAGTGCCAAAGGTATCTCAAATGCACCTGGAACCAAAATCAAATCCAAGTTTTTTTCATTGCCACCATGTCTTAAAAAAGAGTCTTTTGCCCCTTCTACTAATCTATCAGTTATGATATGATTAAATCTTGCATTTATGATTGCTATCTTTTCACTACCATCTAGTGAAAGTTGTCCTTCTATTATATTCATTAGTTAAATCCTTATTTTTTCTTATTATACTATATTTTTTAAGCTATTTTGTATAGCTTTTATATCTTCTATAGTTTTTCCTAGTGCATCTAGATCTAACATATTTGGTCCATCACATAGTGCTTCACATGGGTTGTCATGAGTTTCAAAGAAAAATCCGTCCACTCCGATAGCAGCTGCTCCGCGTGAGAGTGGTGCTACAAACTCTCGCTTTCCTCCACTAGTCCCTCCTGCCATGCCTGGCATCTGAACAGAGTGAGTTGCATCAAAAACTACTGGTGCAAATTCGTTCATAATCATAAAGCTTCTCATATCAACCACTAAATTACCATAACCAAAAGTGCTTCCTCTCTCAGTTAACCACACCTTGTTGGCTCTAGCAACTTCTTTGCCCTCTTCCATCACTCCACGAGTTTCAAGAACTTTTTTTACAGAGTATCTCATATCTGATGGGTTTAAAAACTGACCTTTTTTTATGTTTACAACGGCATCTGTTTTTGCAGCTTCTACAAGCAAATCAGTCTGGCGGCACAAAAAAGCAGGAATTTGAAGCACATCAACCACTTCTGCCACTGGTGCAGCTTGTGTAGGCACATGGATATCTGTCAAAAGGTTGTATCCAAACTCAGCCCTCACCTCTTCAAGAAGTCTTAGTCCCTCATCAAGACCAGGACCTCTAAAACTATCTAAACTCGTTCTATTTGCTTTGTCAAAACTAGATTTAAAGTAAAAATCTATCGTTTTATCTTCATGGTATTTCATCAGTTTCTTTGCAACTGAAAACAACTTTTCTCTTCCCTCTATGACACATGGTCCTGCTATAAGTATCATCTTCTATCCTTAGTCTCTTTTAGTAACTTTTTTTCTTTTTTTAACTGTTGCTTTTTTTTGAGCATTTCTATCATTTGCTTTTTTTCTTCTCATGCCAACAACACTATTTGCTGTTTTACTTCTTCTTTCTTGACTTCTCTCTATTTTAGCTTTTATTGTATGCTTATTGGCCTCTTTCTCAATCCACTCTTTTGGCTCAAAACCCTCAAAAAACTCTACTTGTAAACCATACTTAAGCAGTCTTTCAATATCTTTTAAAACTTTTCTCTCATCTTTGCAAACCAAAGAGATAGCCTCACCAAGATTACCAGCTCTTCCTGTTCTACCAATACGATGAACATAATCTTCTGCATCACCTGGTAGCTCATAGTTAATGACATGAGGAAGATCTTCAATATCAAGTCCTCTTGAAGCTATATCAGTTGCTACTAAAACTCTAATTGTTCCATTTTTAAAATCTTTTAATGCTTTTGTTCTTTTAGAATGGGCCTTTTCACCATGTAAAATAAGTGTTTTTAGTCCACTTTCATTAAGATATTTTCCTAAATCATCTGCACTTTTTCTCGTTTTCGTAAAAACTAGCACTTGATGCCAATTTTTTGAGCCTATCATATAAGATAATAGGGCTGATTTTTTATCTTGGTCACATATATAGATAGTTTGTCTAACTTTTTTGGCCAAGTCTCCTTGGTTGTTTATAGTAACTTTAACAGGCTTTATCAAAGTTAACTCAGAAAACTTCTTAACTGATTTACTTTGCTCAACAGAAAAAAGTAGTGTCTGCCTTTTTTTAGGAATCATTGATGAGATAGTTATAATTTCTTCCCAAAAACCCATATCTAAAATTCTGTCTGACTCATCATATACAACTATCTCAACTTTTGAGAGATTTATATTGCCCTGCTTAACATGCTCAAGTAACCTACCTGGTGTTGCTACTAAGATATCAACACCTCGTTCAAGTTTTTTAGTTTGAGGTGTAAACTTTACACCACCATAAACAGCACAACTCACTAGTGAAAAGTTTTTTCCATATAATTTTATACTTTTTTCAACTTGAGCCGCTAGCTCTCTTGTAGGAACTAACACTAATGCCCTAATTATTCTTTTTGTTTTTTCTTTAATATCTCTTTTAGATAAAATCTGTAAAAGCGGCAATGCATATGCAGCTGTTTTTCCTGTACCTGTCTGTGCAGTTGCCATAACATCTTTACCACCTATAACAAAAGGTATAACTTTTTTTTGTACTGGAGTTGCTTTTGTATAGCCTAATTCACTAATAGCACTAAGCAGTTCAGGAACTAAGCCTAGTTTTTCAAATGACATAAATTTTCCTTGTTTCTTCTCTATTTCTTATATTGTACCTAAAAATAATCTAATTTTTTTCTTTGGCAACCAAAACTCCACCTATAACAACCAATATAATTCCAAATGCTCCCCAAAAATCTGGCAAAGAATCGCCAAGCATAACTCCAATAACTAGAGAAAAAAGTATGTTGGCATAACTTACTGCTCCCACAATCCCAGCTTTTGCTACTCCGTAAGCTTTAGTCATATAAACTTGAGCGACTGTTGCACTAGCACCTAATCCTGCAATATAAACCCACATCTTTAAATCTGGTATTACAAAAGTTGCTTTTAAAAACTCTATATTTATCATATCATTAAAAACTATAAGCAACAGAGGTCCTATAGTTCCTGTAAGCATAAAAGATAAAACTATGACTCTTGTATCATAGTATTTTTTCAACTCCTTTACACTTGTATATGCAAGTGCTGCCCCTACTCCACTAAGAAGCCCCAATGCATCAGTAAGTTCAAGTTGTAATCCGTTTGGTTTCATAATAAAAACTATGCCTATAAAGCCGACTACTAAAGCAACTATTTCTTTTAAGCCTAACTTCTCTTTTAAAAACCAAAAGGCAAGAAGTGCCGTAAACATTGGTGAAGTTCTCGAAAATGTCATGGCATCTGCTAGTGATATATGAGCAATATTGTAAAAAAAGGCAACGAGTGCCATAAAACCCATAAGTCCACGAAAAAAAAGCAAAAATGGCTTTCCTCCGATTTGTTTTATAGGACTTTTATATATGGCTATAGATATCAGAACAACTCCAACAATATTTCTAAAAAAAACAACTTCCAAAGAGGGCATATCAATACTAAGTTTTTTTGCTAAAGCCCCCATAATTGCAAAACAAAATGAGGCAAATAGCATATACCATACACCAATATTGATAGACCTAATCAATCATCTCACCTTTAATATCACCAAAAAATAGCACATCTTTTAAAATAGCCTGTTTACAAATACCATCATCTCTTAGGTTGATTAAAAGTTCCCCCTTATCACTAGAAAATATGTCATCATTTACTACCACTTTCATTAGATGACCACTTTTCCAGTCTAAATCATCATCTTTTTTAAGTGGCAATATGTCTATTCTACCATCTGTTTTATTTGCTCCAACTGCATAAAAAACAGATGGTGTTTTAACATCTAAGCTTGGTAGCATCTTTTTAAAGTTAAAAAACAGAGAGAGTAAATCATTTGAGGCATAGTAGTCCCCACCTTCCTTATGAATTACTTTTTCTTTACCCCTTATTTTTGTTATTTCTTTATATAATCTTTTCTCTTCATGCAAAAATATATACTTTTTTATATCTTTTTTTAAAACCATTTGTCCAGCTACATTAGAGTATCTCTGTACCGTTTTCTCATAGAAATTAGGTAGCAAAATGCCATCTTTTATAACACTTCCTGAACTAACATACCACTCTTCTCTATCTCCACTCAAAAATTTTGCTATTCCTGTTGTTTTTGCATGTATAGTTATCTTATATTCTTTACCCTCTACATGTAGCTTAGTTGTTGCTACTCCTATCTCCCCAATAAAACCAAATGTCACTCTATATTTTGCACTAATATCAGATGCAAATGAAGCTGTAACTAATAAAAATATTAAAATTATATGACTCAAAGTCATTTCCTTGTAAAATTATATGGGCTCCTCTAAAGACCCTTATATCCTCAGAGTTAAAGAGAGAGGTAAGATTGTATAGAACTTTTTTTGAGTCATAGCCTTAGCTATGGCGATGAAAAATTCTGTGCAAGATTACCTCTCTCTTTGGCTCCCTACGGGCATTATAGCAAACACGCTACTGCTTTGTTGAAATCATTTGAAGCTACTAGTAGCTCCTGCATAATTTCGCCTTGCATTAGCATATTTGCTATAATGCTGAGGATATAAGGGTTTTTAGAGGTACCCATATGTAATTATATAGAAAATTGTGTTAAAATTCGTTTATCTTAATTTAAACGAGGAATCACAATGCAAGATATTTTAGATTATACACTATTTGGTGTAAAAGCAGTTGATATCATAATCTCAATTGGTATAATTTTTGTAGCATATTTTTCAAAAGTTCAGCTTAGTAAAATCGTAATAACAAGCATGAAAAAAATAACATCAAAGACAAAAACAACACTTGATGATAAGTTTTTAAATATAATAGAACCACCTTTGAAACTCTCTATACTACTCATAGGGATTTACTTTGCAATTGAGTGGCTAAATGCAGCTATATTTAAAAATATTCTATATAACATTGAAAAAACACTTGTCACATTTGTTATATTTTGGACGATGTACCGAGCGGTAAATGAGTTTGCATTTATATTCAATAGATTTTCATCAAAACTGAGCAAGGGTCTTAGTGAAGATATTGCTAACTTTGTTACTAAGTTTTTAAAGTCAGTTATAATTATCATAGGTATTATGACAATTCTTGATGGATGGGGTATCAATGTAAGTGCATTTGTAGCATCTCTTGGTCTAGTTGGTATGGCCTTTGCACTTGCTGCAAAGGATACAACTGCAAACCTTTTTGGATCTTTGGTTATATTTTCCGATAAACCTTTTGAAAAAGGAGACTGGGTCTTAACACCAGATGTAGAAGGTACAATAGAAAGTATTGGTATTCGCTCAACTAGAGTTAGAACATTTGCTCAGGCCCTTGTAAGTGTGCCAAATGCTATCATTGCAAATTCTGCTATTACAAACTGGTCAAAGATGGGCAAACGAAGAATTAAAATGAGATTGGGTCTTACCTACTCAACTAATACCATACAGATGGAAAATATACTCAAAGAATTAAGAGAGATGTTAAAAAATCATCCTGATATTCACCCTGATACGATTATGGTTTATTTTGATGAATTTTCAGATAGTTCTCTTAGTCTATTTTGTTACTTTTTTACAAAAACAACGATATGGGCTGAATTTCTACAAGTAAAAGAGAATATTAACTTAGAAATAATGAAAATAGTAGAGAAAAATAATGCTAGTTTTGCATTTCCTTCTCAATCACTGTATATTGAAAGTATGCCAAAAAATGAGATGATTTAGTGAAGATTTTTATTACTTTTTTAATATTATTATCATTTTTAAATGCTGACATTAGTATCAAAAAGGCTTGGGAAAAAGTTTTGCATGTAAATGAGGGTCTTAAAGCATCCAAATCAGATGTCAAACATGCCACACAATTAAAAGAATCTAAAAAATCAATGTATCTTCCGCAAATCAATATCGCAGGAAGCTATACTAGAATGGAAAAAGAGTTATCGATAGATACAACAATTCCTCCTATAACAATACCTGGACTAGGTACCCTTCCTGCTAAAAACATACATAGTGAACTTCAAGACCAAGATGTATTTTCAGCAAATCTCTCCATTTTTTGGCCTATATATACAGGTGGTAAAATAGATGCTGCAAACAATATATATGCGGCCAAAACAAGAGAATCTGAGGCAAAATACAGACTTGAAGAAGACAAAGCATTTTTGAAACTTATTAAAGTTTACTATGGTGTTGTTGTGAGCAAGTCACTTCTTATCGCAAGAGAAGAGGCACAAATAGGACTTCAGCATCACTATGAAAATGCTAAAAAATTAAAAAATGCTGGACAAGTTGCTAATATTGAACTTCTTAATGCAAAGGTAAAACTAGACTCTGCAAAAGTGGAAACAACAAAGGCTCGCTATAAATATGAAATTACAAAATTGGCACTTAAAGATATGATATCAAGCAGTGATATACCCTCTTCTTCTGTGTTTTTTAGTAACTTAATACAAAGTGAGCAAGCATTTAAAGACAAAATGCTAAGCAACTATCCTGGACTAAGTATTATTGATGAGAAGCAAGACCAAGTTAATTCACTCATCGATATTGAAAAAGCTGCTTACAAACCAACTTTTTTTGCTTTTGGAAACTACTTACTATATAAAGATAACTCACCATTGATGGATATGACACCAAACTGGATTGCAGGTATTGGCTTTAAGTTTAATCTTCTTTCAAGAGAGGGTAAAAGTGAAAAGATAGCAGCTGCAAAAATACTTAAAAACAAGCTTATACATACCAAACTTCAAGCCCAAAGTGATCTTCTGCTTTTAGTGGAAAAAACATATAAAGAGATGCTTCAATATAGACAAGAGTACAAAGATCTTGACTCAACTCTTGAACTAGCAACAGAGAACTTGAGGCTCAGAGAGATTGCTTTTAAAGAGGGTTTAGCTACCTCAGTTGAAGTAGTAGACGCACAAACATTTTTAACAGCTGCAAAAACAAAAAGACTTAATGCTCTTTACAATTTTGTACAAAAAATTTCACAACTTAGTGTGTTAAGCGGAGATAGAAATATATTTTTTGAATTAGAAAAAAACTCAATAGGAATTACAAATGAATAAAATATTGCTAATCATAAGTGCTATTATAGTTGGCACCATATTTTGGGTAGGATCGACTTTTTATAGTGCCTATCAACCCAAAGCAATGACTTTGCAAGGCGAGATAGATGCACAAACATATAATATATCTTCAAAAGTAGCAGGAAGAGTGTCTCAAGTCGCTGTTAAAAAAGGTGACATTGTAAAAGTTGGAGATTTTATATTTTCTATCAAATCAGATGAAGTCAAAGCAAAATTAAAACAAGCAATCGCCTCAAAGGATGCTGCAAAGGCTGTAAAAGACAAGGCAGATAAAGGTGCAAGAAAAGAGGAAATAGCAGCTGCATACAATCAATATAAAAAAGCAGATGCTGCACAAAAACTAATGGAAACTACATATAAAAGAATCAAAAAGCTGTATGACCAAGGAGTTGTGAGTGAACAAAAACATGATGAAATACTTACAAAATACCAAGCCTCTAAATTTACTACAAATGCAGCAAAACAACTATATATCATGGCAAAAGAGGGTGCAAGAGAAGAGGATAAAAAAGCAGCACTAGCAAAAGAAGAGATCTATGCTGGTAAAGTAGATGAAGTTAATGCCTACATAAAAGAGTTAAACATATACTCATTTCACAATGGTGAAGTCAGCTCCATACTTATCCATGAAGGCGAGCTTGCTCCTACTGGATTTCCTATAGTAACAATTACCGATATGAGTGATTCTTGGGCAAGGTTTGCTATCCGTGAAGATCTCTTATCGCAGTTCAAAAAAGGTACAAAATTCAATCTTAAAATCCCCGCACTTAGCGACAAAAGCTATGAGTTTGAAGTAAGCTATATATCTGTTATGGGTAGTTTTGCAACATGGAAAGCACCACAAGCAGGAAAAGGGTTTGATATGAAAAGTTTTGAAGTACATATGCGCCCAACTAAGCCCATCAAAGATTTAAGGGTTGGGATGAGTACACTCATTGAGCTATGATAAACGCTTTTATACTTGAGCTAAAAGAGATTAGAAACTCTTTTTTTCTTTTTTCACTATTGACATGGATACCGCTTTTAAGCTCTATCATTGTGATTTCAATATTTTACAAAGGAGTTGCAACTAAGCTTCCGATTGTTGTAGTTGACAATGACAGAAGTCAACTCTCAAGAGAGATTATAAAAAACATAAACTCAAATCAGGCTCTACATGTAGAGGGTATAGAACTCGATATAAAAAGTGCTAGCAAACTAATCCGCTCTTCTAAAGTCTATGCCATGGTTGAAATTCCGGCTCATTTTGAAAAAGATACTATACAAAAGAAACAACCAAATATAACTGCATTTGTCAATACTCAATACATTTTAATAGGTAAAATGATAAGTGCTGCATTAAGTGGAACCATAAGAGAGAGTTCTGCTAGAGTTGATTTTGCAAATAATCTAATAAATGATGGTCAAACAAGAAGTGCTATCTTCTTAACTGCTCCTATAAATGTCCAAATCACACCATATTTTAATACATATAAAAACTATTTTTTGTTTTTAGTCTCTGCAATTTTGCCTACTATTTGGCAAATTCTTATTGTTGTTGCTCTTATAGTATCTTTTGGAAAGACATTTAAAGAGAAAAAAGAAGATATCTTTTTTAAAAACAGAAATATTTTTGCTGCAGTTATTGGAAAAACTCTTCCATATACTTTTGCATACATGGGATGGGGAATTATGTTTCTGCTCTACATGTATGGTGTTCAACCATGGGAATTTCAAGGCTCATTTGCTCTAACTATTTTTGCCATGTTCTTAACACTTCTGGCATATGAAGGGGTTGCATTAAGTTTTTTTACTATTAACTTTCACCAAACTAGAGCTTTGAGTCTGGCTGCTGTGTATACTGCACCTGCATTTGCCTTCTTGGGGATTACTTTTCCTGTTAGTTCCATGCCTGAGTTTGCACATATATGGCACAATTTACTTCCTATATCACACTACCTAAAACTTCAAATTTCACAAGCAAGTTATGGAACACCTCTATACGAGGTTATACCAATTCTAAAAAATCTTCTTTACTTTTTACCTGTTTGGTTTATAGTGATTTTCAAAATAAGGAGAAAAGTATGAGTTTTTTAGAAGTACTTAAATTTGAATTTAAAAATATATTTACCAATATACCTATTGTTTTAACTATAGTTGGTGGTGTTCTTATGTACTCATTTTTCTACCCTCAACCATACTATAATGAAGTTATTCAAACACTTAGAGTAAGTGTTGTTGATCTTGATAGAAGTGATCTTTCAAAGAAAATTATACACAATATTGAATCAGCCCCAAGTATAAATGTAGTAAGAAAAGACAACAGCCTACTAGAAGCTCAAAATGCCCTCATAGAAAACAAAATCAAAGGTATCATAGTTATACCAGCTCATCTAAAAAGAGATATAGCTCTACATGTAAGCACTACTATAGCAGTTGGTGCAGATGCAAACTACTTTTTGATTTTTGGTGATATAGTTAAAAATGCACTTCAAGGCATATTGAGCGAATCTGCAACAATACAGGTCAGTAACTTGCTAGTCAAAAATATCCCTGTCGTTGCTGCAAAAAAAGAGTACACACACTTTTCACTAAAAACAATAAATCTATTTAATCCAAATATGAGCTACACTCACTATGTCATACCAGCTGTTTTTATACTGATACTTCAACAAACAATGCTCATAGGGCTTGGTATACTGGGTGGTTTTTACAATGAAAGAAAAAAGCTATACAATGCCCCTATATGGATGAAAATCGCAAGTAGAACTCTCATCATAGGCACTCTCTTTTTAACTCATATGCTATTTTACTTTGGTTTTGTGTTTGATTTTTTTAGTATTCCTCACATCGCATCTGCATATGATATGATAAAATTGGGGGTGCCATTTCTACTTGCAACTCTATTTTTAGGCATCTTTTTTGGTGGGCTTATAAAAAACCAAGAGAGTGCAACACCCATCATACTTTTTACATCTCTACCACTTATCTTTAGCACTGGATTTATCTGGCCAAAAGAGGCGATACCTGATGTTATCACCTACTTTTCATTGCTATTCCCCTGTACTCCAGCTATACAAGGGTTTTTAGCATTAAACCAAATGGGAGCAAGTTTTGACGAGATATTAGTACAGTATGGTCTACTTTGGCTGCAAGTTGTGTTATATCTTCTTTTGTCTATTCATGTTTTGAGATGCAACGAATATAAGAGTTTACCTCATCAGTAAAATCTATAATTTCGTAGCTAATCACACTCCTATCAATTCTTGCACTATCATCTACAATACCCCAAAAGTATACTTTTAGAGATAGATACATATCTTTGTATTGAAACCTTACAAATTCTGGCTCCATGTAGTGCTCATACGCGTCACCTTCCCACTTTCTCCATATATCTTCAAAATCACTATTTATCATGTCAGTTAAAACAGAACCATTAACTCTTGAAGACTCAATTTGAGCTATATTTACTTCGTAGACTTTTCCTTTTTTATCTACCTTATAACTCCAAAGCCCATTGATCTTTGGGTATTTGTATGCTTTGTAAACTGTATAACTCTCTGGTTTAAAAAACTCTCCATCTTTTTTCTTGAATCCTAGCTTTTCGTACTCTTTTGCACTTCCAAAAGCAATAGAATTCTCATCAATCAAGTCTTCAAAAAAAGCTGGAGATTCTTGGAACTTTTCAGGGCTAAACTCATCTGCACATTGCTGTGCAAAAACTGTGGATGATAGTAATATTATGGATATTATAAATTTTTTCATATTTGATTATACAAAAACTTGACTTATAAACAATCATATGATAAACTTTTCATATGAATAAAAATACATATGAAGGATATGAAATGAAAAAAACTTTTAAAGCAGAGAATATCAACTGTCAAAACTGTGCAAATATGATAAAAGGTTCTTTAGAAGATGACTTTGGAGAGATAGAGGTAAATCTTGGTGCGAACCCAAAAGAAGTTACTGTAGAGATAAACGATGAAGCAAGTGAGGCAAAGTTCAAAGAAGAGATGAGTGAAATTGGCTTTGACATTATAGATGAGTAGTCTTATACGCTCCTGTTGTGAAGATATTAGCTTCATTCCAGATATAGAAAAAACTCTTCCAAGTAGTGAAGAACTAGCTCTTGTAGCCAATATACACAAGGCTCTAAGTGACCCTATTAGAGTAAAAATTCTTTTTGCACTTCTAAGGTATGAGATATGCGTAGGAGAGATGGTAAACCTACTAAACCTCCCGCAGTCACACGTTTCTCACCAACTTAGAGTGCTCAAAAAGTACAACATAGTTACTTTTACAAAAGATAAAAAAATGTCTTTTTACAGAATCATAAGTGATGAAGTAAAAGAAATTCTCCAAATAACATTAAAGGCAATAAAATGTCAAAAGAAAAAATAAACCTAAACATATCAGGTATGACCTGCGTAAACTGCTCAAATGGTATAGAGAGAGTTGTCAAAAAACTAGATGGTCTAGAAAGCACCAAAGTAAACTTTGCCTCAAATAGCGGTGAGTTTACTATAGACAATGATAAATTAGATAAAACAAAACTCATAGCTAAAATCAAAAAATTGGGTTACGGAGTAGAAGAAGATATTGAAGCTCTAGAAAAAGCAAAAAAAGAGAGCTATAATAAACTAAAAAATCTATTTTTTGTTTCAGCATCTTTGAGTATCTATATATTTATACTTATGTTTTTCCCTGTTACTAGTATGAATGATTATCTTATTCTTCTTCTTGGCTCTATCATACAGTTCTATCCTGGCATGAGGTTCTACAAGCTAGCATACAAAGCAGTTAGTCACAGAAATTATGATATGAATGTATTAGTTGCACTTGGAACAAGTGCCGCTTACTTCTACTCTGCTTTTGTTGTACTTTTTCCTGAACTTTTCCCGGAGCATCTACGGTTTGTATACTTTGATGGTGCTGCTGTTATCATCACATTTATTCTTCTAGGGCGACTTCTTGAAGAGAGAAGCAAAGCAAAAGCAACTGATTTTTTAAAAGACTTAATGAACTTAGCTCCAACCAACGCAAACTTAATCTTAGAAAATGGAGATATCAAAACCGTTCTTGCAAAAGATTTGAATATAAATGATATCGTCCTTATCAAGCAAGGTGAAAAAGTCTCAACAGATGCGATTATAGTTGAAGGAGAAGCTGAGATAGATACCTCAATGATAACAGGTGAGCCTATGCCTGTTTTCAAACAAGTTGGCGATGAAGTAATTGCAGGAACTATAAACAAAACAGGAACTATAAAAGTAAAAGTTCTAAAACAATCAAACGATACAAAATTATCACAAATCATAGCTCTTCTAAATGAAGCTCAGAGCAAAAAGATGCCGATAGCAAGATTTGCAGATAAAGTTGCAAATATATTTGTACCAACCGTCATAGGTATATCTATATTGACTTTTCTTATATGGGCATTTATAGTTGGTGATACTATGAGTGCAATTTTGGCTGCTATTTCAGTTTTGATTATCTCTTGTCCTTGTGCTTTAGGGCTTGCAACTCCTATTGCTATAGTTGGAGCTGTTGGCAAAGGAGCTAAAGAGGGAATTCTTATCAAAAACCCAGAAATTTTGGAGATAATTAAAGACATAAAATATGCAGTTTTTGATAAAACAGGGACAATTACAAAGGGCGAAATTAGCGTAAAAGATATGCTCATAGACCAAGATTACCTACCACTAATCGCCTCAGCAGAGCTACAAAGTGAACATCCAATAAGCCAAGCCATAGTCAAATGGGCAAAACAGAATAATATAACAACAAATAAACAAGTAGAAGATTTAAAAATCATTGCTGGTCGAGGCATAAGTGCAACTTGTGACGGGAAAAAAGTTCTTGTTGGTAACCTAGCTCTTTTAGAAGAAAACTCTCTACATGTAGATAATAATACGCAAGAAAAACTACAAAAGATTTTATCACAAGGCAATGGTGCTGTTCTTGCAAGTATAGATGATAGATGTATAGGTGTTATTTCTCTTGAAGATTCGATAAAAGAAGGTGCTATTGAGATGATAAATAGCCTTAAAGATAAAAACATAACCCCTATACTACTAACAGGAGACAATGAGATAACTGCTAAAAAAATAGCTTCTCAGATTGGAATTGAATTAGTATATGCAGAAGTTCTTCCAGATGAAAAGTATAAAGTCATAAAAGACCTCCAGCAAAATACAAAAGTTATGTTTGTAGGAGATGGCATAAATGACTCAGTTTCAATCAAACAAGCTGACATCGGCATAGCCCTAAATAGTGGCTCAGAAATCACAAAAGATGCAGGCGATATCATCTTGATGAACAACACACTTAGCTCTGTTACTAAAAGCATCAACCTCTCAGAGCGGTCAATGAAAACCATAAAACAAAACCTATTTTGGGCATTTTTCTACAACACTATTGGTATTCCAATCGCAGCGGGAGTTCTCTACCCAGTTATGGGAGTTATGCTAACACCAATGTATGCGGGAATCGCTATGAGCTTTAGCTCTGTTACAGTTGTGCTAAACTCACTTCGTCTAAAATTTGCAAAACTATAATAATATCTCATCAAAAATACAGCAAGTTAATGATAAAATAAATACAAAAATAATCTAAAGAAAAATTACAATGAAAACTATAGCAATAATAGGGCTTCCAAATGTTGGGAAAAGCTCACTTTTTAACCGAATCGCAAAAAAAAGAATAGCGATTACTTCTGATTTTAGTGGTACTACTCGCGATGTTCGAGACCATGAAGTACTTATAACTGATAAACCATGTATCTTGCTTGATACTGGTGGTCTTGATAGCTCTAATGAGCTTTTTACCAATGTTCGAGCCAAGTCAATGGAGGCAGCCGATAAAGCTGATATTATTATCATGATGGTTGATGGAAAGATGCTCCCATCTGTTGAAGAAAAGAAGATATTTTATGCGCTTCAAGAACGAAATAAACCAATAGCACTTGTTATTAACAAGATAGATAATGACAAAGAGATGGAGAGAGCTTGGGAGTTTGGAGAGTTTGGTGCTGACAAAGTATTTCCTATATCAGTATCACATAACCGTGGAGTTACCGCTCTTATGGACTGGATAGGGGAGTTTCTTTCTGAAGTAGAGGATGAGCATGAAATAGAAGAGGATAATGAAGATATAGATTTAGAAGCACTTCTTCAAAGAGGTGAAGATGAACCTGAAAAAGTTGAAGAAGAATCCAATCAGATAAACATCGGTATTGTTGGTCGTGTCAATGTAGGAAAAAGCTCACTTCTAAATGCTCTGGTTGGAGAAGAAAGAGCTGTAGTTAGTAGTATTGCAGGAACTACTATAGACCCTGTTGATGAGTATATTGACTACAAAGATAAAAGACTAAATTTTGTAGATACAGCTGGTTTAAGACGCCGCGGTAAGATAGAAGGGATAGAAAAATTTGCTCTAATGAGAACAAATGATATGCTTGAAAATGCAGATATTGCTCTTTTGGTTCTTGATGGAAGTGAGCAATTTCGTGAGCTCGATGAGCGTATAGCAAACTTGGCAGACAAAAACCATCTAGCTACAATTATTGTTTTAAACAAGTGGGATAAAAAATATACAAGCTATGAAAAAACCCTTGAAGAGCTTAGATATAGATTTAAATTTTTAGCCTATGCTCCTGTGATTACAGTTTCTGCACTCAACAAAAAAAGAGTTCATAGAATTAAAGATATGATTTTAGATGTTTACAGAAATTATTCTCAAAGAATTCCAACCTCTCAACTGAATGCTCTTTTTAAAGATGCAACAATCAAGCATCATATACCTGGAGACAAAACAAAAGAAGTTAAAATTTACTTCTCAACTCAGTACGATATAAAACCTCCCAAAATTGTACTAGTTATGAACAGGCCAAAGGCATTACACTTTAGCTATAAGCGTTACTTGATGAATAAACTTAGAGAAAAATTTGAACTTGAAGGCAGCCCAATTCTTCTATATGCTAGAAAAAAGGGTGAGCGTGACGAGGGTCTAGAAGCATGAAAGAAAATATAGTTTTTATTGGTTTTATGGGAGTTGGAAAAGGCACAGTCGCTCGGGCACTTTCAAGAAAAACTGGTATGTTTACACTAGATAGTGATGACTTGATAGAGTCAATGGAAAATAGAAAAATTAAAAAAATTTTTGAACAAGATGGCGAGGATTATTTTAGATCCATTGAGGCAAAAACTGCAAAGTGGCTCTCTCTACATGTAGAGCATACAATAATATCTACAGGTGGAGGTTTTTTTAAGGTTAATGAGCTAAATAACATAGGTAAAGTAATCTACCTAAAATCTAGTTTTGATGGCATAATCAATAGGCTAAAAGCTCAGCCAAATGCTACAGCTAAATTTAAAAAACGCCCTCTTCTGCAAGATATTGTAAAGGCAAAAGAACTTTTTGACAGCAGATACCCTCTTTATGAGCAAAAAGCGGATGTAATAATCGATGTTGAAGAGAAGGATATAGATACAATACTAGATACAATAATGGAGAAAATCAAATAATGAAACGCGTATTAACAGGAATCCAACCCTCAGGTGCTCTGCATCTAGGTAACTACTTTGGGTCAATCAAGCAGATGAAAGATTTACAAGATGATAGTGATCTTTTTATATTTATTGCAAACTACCATGCACTAACATCTTTAAAAGATGGCAATGCACTAAAAGAGAATACTCTTGATTGTGCAATAAACTTTTTAGCTCTTGGAATTGATCCAGAAAAATCTACTTTTTATGCACAATCTGATGTAAAAGAGGTGCTAGAACTATACTGGATACTATCAGGTTACACGCCAATGGGGCTACTTGAGAGGGCACATAGCTATAAAGATAAAGTAGCTAAAGGAATTGGGGCAAATCACTCTTTATTCTCATATCCTGTGCTTATGGCTGCAGATATTCTTCTTTATGATGCACAAGTTGTACCTGTGGGAAAAGATCAAATTCAGCATGTTGAAATGACAAGAGATATTGCACAAAAGTTCAATAATGACTTTGGAGATATACTTACTATTCCTGAATTTAAAGTAGCCCAAGATGTTCAAACCGTTCCTGGTCTTGATGGAGCTAAAATGAGCAAAAGCTACGGCAATACTATTGATATATTTAGTAGTGAAAAACAACTCAAAAAAACAGTTGGTAAAGTTGTAACTGACTCAACAGCATTAGAAGATCCAAAAGACTGGTCTACATGTAATGTTTTTGCTTTAGCCAAACTATACCTTGATGAAGATGGTCAAGAGGAGCTTAAAAAACGATACGAAAAAGGTGGTGAGGGATATGGTCACTTTAAGATGTATCTTAAAGAGTTAATTTGGGACTATTATGCAGAGGCTCGCGAAAAAAGAGAGCACTACTTAAACAATAAGTCTGAAGTATACGATATACTAGAGAGTGGTGCTAAAAAAGCAAGAAAAATTGCGAGAGCAAAAATGGAAATAATAAGAGATGCCGTTGGCATCTACAGATAGGAAAAAACGAAATGCTAGATATAAAACTTTTACAAAATGAGTTTGATAATGTTGCAGAAAAACTTAGAAAGAAAAAAGTAGATGAAGAGACACTTATAGAATTAAAAAAAATCTCTTTATGCCTCAAAGATGAAAAAAAAATCTTAGAAAATTTAAATTCAAAAAAAAATTCAAAAAGTAAATTGTTTGGTACTTTCAAAAAAAATGGCATAGACACCAGTTCTTTGTCAGAAGAATTAGAAATAATCAAACAAAAAATAAAAATAAAAAATGATGATGTTAAGGTATTAGAAGAAAAACTTGCTAACATTGCAAGTGCTATACCAAATATACCAGACAATAGTGTTCCTGAAGGTCGAAGTGAAGATGATAATGTAGAATTAGGACTAATTCTTACTCCACCTACATTCAGTTTTACTCCTAAAGAACATTGGGATTTAGACAGCGATTGGTTAGATTTTGAGAGAGGTGTAAAAATAGCAAAAAGCAGATTTACAGCACTTCGCGGAGAAGGAGCTAAACTAAGTCGTGCACTCATAAACTATATGTTAGATTTCAATACAAAGCATGGATTTAGTGAAGTTAGTGTTCCGTTTATAGCAAATCGTGAAACGCTTACAGGAACTGGTCAACTTCCTAAATTTGAAGATGATTTGTTTAAGATTGAAGGCGAAGATCTCTTTTTAATACCAACAGCAGAAGTGCCTGTTACAAACCTTTTTAACAATGAAATCATAGATGCAAGTGAACTACCAATCAAAATGACCTCATACACTGAATGCTTTAGAAAAGAGGCAGGAAGTGCTGGTCGTGATACTCGTGGGATGATAAGGCAACATCAATTTGCAAAAGTGGAACTAGTTGCTATAACAAAACCAGAAGATAGTGAAAAGGTATTTGAGGAGATGGTAGATTGTGCAAGTAATCTTCTCACTTCACTTGGTCTAGCTCATAGAAAAGTTTTACTTTGTGGTGGCGACTTAGGATTTAGTGCTGCAAAGACCATTGATCTTGAAGTCTGGTTCCCAGGACAAAACAGATACAGAGAAATCAGCTCCATATCTAATACCCTAGATTTTCAAGCAAGAAGAGCAAAAATAAGATGGAAAGATGGAAAGAAAAATAGATTGGTTCACACTTTAAATGGCTCATCTTTAGCAGTTGGCAGATGTATGATTGCTATTATGGAGAACTATCAGAATC
>JALSME010000039.1 GCA_026987955.1 Sulfurospirillum sp. | reverse complement strand
TGAACTAATCTAACGACGCAATAGAGCTTTTCTCTTATCGTCCGAAGGAAATTTAAAAGAAGGGGCTACTGTTTCGTTAAAAACTTTTGAAGCACAACAAGTGCAACTTCAAGTTTTTGCCTCACATTAGCCCCTTCTTTTAAATTCTTAAGTTGGGATTATTTATGATTAAGTACTTAACACTTAAGGAAAAGGACTAAATTTGCCCGATTTAACTCTAGTTATGCTTGGCGCTGGAACTTCATCTCGTTTTAAGATGTCGGCTAAGAAGCAGTGGCTGAGAACTGGGCATACCCCATTGTGGCTCTATGCGACTCAAAACATTACCCAAAAAGTAGATTTTAAGCAGGTTATTATTGTCTGTGCAAAAGATGAAATTGAGTATATGAAACTCTATAATACCTCTTATACCTATGTCGTTGGGGGAGATACCAGGCAAGAGTCTTTAAAAAATGCACTGCTATATGTAAAAAGTGAGTATTTACTCGTTAGTGATGCAGCAAGAGTTATAGTTCCTCATCAGATGCTTAAAAGAATTATAAAAAAAATAGATTTAGTTGATATTGTAGTGCCTTATTTAAAAGTGCATGATACAGTTGTCTACGAAGAAAAAACTATAAATAGAGATGATGTAAAACTAATTCAAACTCCACAGTTATCTAAAACAAAGTCATTGAAAAAAGCTCTTGGGCAAACAAAAGATTTTACAGATGATAGTAGTGCCATTAAAGCAAATGGAGGAAAAATAGAGTATGTGCTTGGTGATAAAGCCGCTAATAAATTAACATCTTTAGAGGATATAGAAGTAATCTCAAGCTTACAGGCTCCATCAAGTGATATCTTCATAGGTAATGGCTATGATGTACACCAATTTGAAACTGGAAAACAGATGGTTTTATGTGGAGTTGATATAGATGATAAACGAGGATTTAAAGCTCACTCAGATGGAGATGTCGCAATTCATGCCTTGATTGATGCTCTTTTAGGGGCAATAGGTGCTGGAGACATAGGAGAACTTTTCCCAGACAGTGACCCTGCATTTAAAAATATCGACTCTAAAAAGTTATTAAAAAAAGTTATCTCATTTATATATGGTATTGGATTTGAAATTATAAACTGTGACCTAACGATTATGGCACAGACACCTAAACTACAGGCATACAAAAATCTTATGAAAAGCACACTAGCAAATATTCTACATGTAGAGCCTCTATATGTAAATATTAAGGCGACCACAACTGAAAAACTTGGGTTTATAGGTCGAGAAGAAGGTGTTGCTGTAAATGTAACTGCAACACTAAAATATTTTAACTGGAAACATAGATGAAAATCCTCATAGTAGAAAATGAAATATACTTAGCACAAAGCATTGCATCAAAACTAACTGAACTTGGCTATCACTGTGATATGGCAGCTTCAATCAAAGATGCACTTAGAGATGAAAAGTACGATGCTGTTCTACTCTCTACAAACATTTCTGGACAAAACTTTTATCCAGTAATAGAAAAACATAAATCTTCAATTATAATCCTTATGATTTCATATATAAGTAATGATACAGTTTCAAACCCCATAAATGCTGGAGCAAATGACTATATACAAAAACCTTTTATGATTGAAGAGCTTATAAGAAAGTTACAGCATTTAAAAGATTTTAATGCATTGAAAAAAGAGAATACAACTTACAAAGAGTATGTTAATAACCTTTTTGAAAGCTCTGATCTTCAACCAATAAATACAAAAATTAAACTTCCAATTCTACTAAAATCAAGTTTTCAAAAACATGCAGATGCTGTTGTTTTTCACTATAGTGTAGAAAAAAATGAGTCTTTTACTTTTATATCTTTAACATGTAATAATGCTATTGAAAAAATTGTTAAAACTCCGCATAGTGAATTACTATATATTGTAAATTTACAAAACATAAAAAGTAGTGAGCAAGCAAAAGTGCTAGATTTAGTTAGAGATAGACGGGTAATCATATCAACAACCGATATAAATAGTATTCAAAATATTATTGAGGAGATAGAGCTTGCCACTGACAACAAAGTTTTTGACAGGGGCGATATACTTAGTATTGATGATTATGTAAAATACATAATAGTTAACTTTCAAAACAAGTTCCCAGATACTGAACTATCTAAAAAACTTGGAATCTCAAGAAAAAGTCTTTGGGAGAAAAGAAAAAAATATGGTATACAAAAGAAAAAATAATGACTTCAAATAAACAGCTCTATATAGACAAACAGGCACTTGCTACCCTATCATTTGCAAAAGAAGGTATCTTATCTCCTATTGATAAGCTCATGAATAAAGAAGAAGCAAAAAATGTTGAAGAAACAGGATTTTACAAAGGTGTTCCTTTTCCATTTCCTTTTATAATAGCCCCTTTCGGTAAAAAAAATACTAAAACTTTAACAAGTGCAACTAAAGGTGAAACACTAGATTTTATTGTTGATGGTAAAAGAAGAGGACATATTGTTGTTGATGAAGTTTTTAAAGTAGACAAGAAAAAGAGGATAGAACAAATTTTTGGAACATATGACACATCAAATCCTGAAACACAACTTTTTCTAAAAAGACTTGGCGACTATGCTGTTAGTGGAGAATATGAATTAGATTTTGATGATATAAAAAATATTAAAAAGACAATTACTGATGCTAAAAAAAGTGTAAATGCCAAATGTGTTGCCTCAGTCATGATGAGTGCAAGACCATTTCATAGAGCTCATGAAAGACTTATTAGAATTACACTTGAGAAGACTGATTTGCTAGTGATATTTTTATTAAAACCATATACAATTGATGAAATATCTTATAATCTTAGATTAAAAACAATGCAATACTTTATAGACAACTACCTTCCAAAAAATAGAGTAGTAATTGTGCCATTTGAAAATACATACATTTTTGCAGGCTATAACAATGCTGTATTGGATAGTATTTGCGCATATAATTTTGGTTGCAATAGATTGGTAATAGGACAAAGTCATAGTGGAATCGGTATGTACTTTGATAAAAATGAAACAAAGTCTATCCTAAGTAAATATGAAACATCGAATATTAAAGTAGATATTATTACGGAATTTGTATATTGCAACGAGTGTAAAACTCTTGTAAGTAAAAACACATGTCCTCATGGACAACATATGCATGTAAAATATGATTCTGACTCACTTATGGAAATTTTAAAAGCAGGAATACTGCCCCCTGCTGTTCTTATGAGAAAAGATATATCGGCAATTTTACTTAGTGAAATGTTTCCAAATAGATTTAAAAATATCCAAAAAATCTATGATAATATATTTCCTACTAAGGGTCTTCTCGAGTCTCATAGCGAAAAAGACTTCTATCTTGAGCTCATGAATCTACATCAGACTGTTTCATTAACATAAAGGTAATATACCCATCCTAAACAAAACTAACGCATAACAGCGTTTCTATTTTGTTCACTATTGAGACAGATGTTCTCAA
>JALSME010000038.1 GCA_026987955.1 Sulfurospirillum sp. | reverse complement strand
ATGTCACTATCCATCATATCTCTAGGTAGCAGGTTAATTGATATAGTCTTATTGGTAGTTGATATTTTTTTCAAACTCTTATCTATAACTCTTTTTGCCATTAAAGAGTAGAGTCTTACCTTTTTTGATGTCCCCATAAAAGCTCCAGGACTGACAATGTTCTCACCATCTATAATTCTTGATAGTGCTTCATATTTTATTATCTCACCATTTCTATTTACAATGGGCTGAAAAAATGGTAACAATTGGTCGTTATCTAGGGCATTTTTAATCAATTTAATATGTTTTAATTTTTTATGGTATTCATCTTTTGTGTCCATACTATGGATATAGCATGCAAAATCTTTTTGATGTTTTTTTGCAAATTTAAGTGCAGTTAATGCCTTCCTAAAAGTGTCTTCACTCTCTAAAGAGAACCCTATAGTAGAACTAATTATAAGCATATCTTTTTGCTCGTTTAATAAAATTTCTTTTGTTTTAAATGATTCAACTAACTCAACAGCAATATTCTCATACTTATCAATATCTAACTCGTTAGAATCCAAAATAGCAAATTCATCAGACCCAATTCTGTATGCTTGCATCCCATGCTTTTTTGCAAATTCTAAAATCAATTTTGATATTTTGATTAAAACTATATCACCATTTTTCTTACCATAGAATTCATTAATATCTTTAAATGAGTCTATATTTAGAAGTATTACTTTAGGAAATCTAATTTTTTTAATATCTTTATCAAATTTTTTAAGGTTATTTAACTTAGTTAATCCATCTGTAAAAAACTGTTTTTTTAAAATACTATTTTTTCTAATTAATTCATTCTCTTTTATTTTTGTGAATTTTATATACTCATTCATTTTTTTGTAAACAGCAAATGAACTTGCCAAAAGCAGTATTACAGATAGTGTGTAGATAATACTAAAGTATGCAGTGTATCCAAATATAAACATACTAACACTTAGAACCAAAACCACTATAATAGGAGTTAATATAACTAATTTAGTAAGACTCTTTACTTTTTGTCCCAAAATATTCCTCTATATCAAATAGTTTTGCCTAAAGTATACTATAAAAATATATTAAGAGCAACTCTAAAAACCCTTAATTACAATTTAACCAAAGTAGCCCCAAATCCACCACGATTTGGGGGAGCATCACAGAAGCTTTCAACACTTGGATGAGTTTTTAAAAACTCTCTTACTGCATATGCGAGTTTACCTGTACCAATTCCATGGTATATATGTAGCTCTTCATATCCATTTATAAGTGCATCAGAGATAAACTTATCTAAATTTTCAACTGCCTCTTCTCCTCTTTGTCCATGTAAATCTAAAACAACAGTTGAGTTTGCATTCTGTTTTGATACTTGAAATCTAGATTTTACAACTTTTTTAGGTGTATTTCCACTTCTTTTTAGACTTCCAAGTGGAACCCTAAGAGTTATACCATCACACTCTATGGTTGCTTGATCTTTTTTGATACTTTTTAAAACTCCACGAGACCCACTATATTTTATGTTATCACCAACCTTAAGTGGTACTGGAGTTTGCTCGATTTCTTTAGGTTTATGTGTAGCTTTTTTGTACTCATGAGCTCTATTTAAGTGTCTATGAGCCTCTTTTGAATCTTTTGCTTTAATCGCCTCTTTTGCCTCTTTAATTGCTTTTGTATACTCAAAATTCATTTTTGACTTTAGTAGATTATACTCATCTTTACTCTTCTCTTTTTCATCTTTTAGATTTGATTTTAGTCTTTGAATTTCATCGAGTTCACTCTCTAATTTTTTAGATTGTTCTCTCATCTTAAGCTCTAAATCAATATTTTTTTGAATTAAATCATTCAATTTCTCTTTATCTTCACCATAGACTCCTCTAGCTTCTCGAACAATTGTCGCAGGTACCCCATATCTTAAAGCTGTCTCAAAAGCATAACTTTTACCAATAGTCCCCTCCAAAAATCCAAAAGTTGGTCTTTGATTTTTCTCATCATAGATTGCAGCTAAAAGCTCTACCCTATCATCAGTCGCCATTAATGATGCTAATCTCTTATGGTGAGTTGTTATTACGATTTTCATATCTCTTTGCATTAACTTTTCAAGTATAACTTTAAATAGACTTGCTGCTTCATCAGCATCAGTTCCTAGCTCTATTTCATCTACTCCTACTAGAGTTCCATGCTTTCCAAATAGTCCAGCAAACTGTGTCATACGACCTGCAAATGTCGAAATGTCATTTTTAACATTTTGAGGATCATCAAGTATGGCAAACAGCTCTTTAAAAGAGCCTATCTTTGATTTTTGTGCATCTATCTTCATCGGAAGAAGATATTTTGATAAGAATGCAGCACTAAGGATTGACTTTAAAAGCATTGTTTTTCCACCAGCATTTACACCTGTAATCATTAAAACTTGCTTTGTAAAATCAAGTGTAATTGCTTTAGGGTCACTAAGTGCTGGATGAGAGAATTTTTCAAGTTTAATTTCACTATTTTTTCGAGGAAGAACAAACTCCATATCCTCATTTTTAGCAAAATTTACCCTAGCTTGATAAGAATCAAACCTATCAAACTCACGATTGATAAATTTTAAAAAAAATAGTGCCTTAGCAAAAGTAGTTGAAATTGACTTACAATATTTGTATATGAGGTCATCTTTTTTTGCAATTAAATCACTCTGCCTAGACTTTAGTTTTTCAAGACTTTGTGGTGTTACATAAAAAAAACCACTGCTACTTCGCCCAACGACACTTCCTCTAATCACATGATTAAATCCTCCACGAAGCAGGAGTGCCTCTTGATTGTTTATGTAGTGAACCTGTCTATCTACTAAGTATGGACCAATTTTTTGTCCACTCATGGCTCTTTTTAAAGCCTCTCTCATATCCTCTTTTATAAGGTAGAGTGCTCTGTTTATTGAGCTAAAAGTTTCATCAAGTGAATCTTTTAGCTCTCCTTTATCATCAAAGTATGTGCATATATCTATTAGATTTTCAGGTATAACTATTTTATCCATCCACTTTAAGAGGGCATCTGCTAAAAGAGCTTTTTTAAGATATAAAAAGTACTTTATAATCTGAACAAAAGCATATATCTCGCCTAAACTTAAAACTCCACTCTTTTGAAGAAGTGCAATAGAGCGGTCCAAATTTATAAGCTCAGGAATTGGCTTTATACTTTGATGATTAAAAAGTTCTCCAATTAGCTTATGATGTAGGTGTATATCCCCCTCCAAAAAGAGTGGTTTTTTTCTAGAAAGGTAGTTTTCGTAGGTTGAAACATACTCTGCTAGATCAAGTTGAGAAATAATTTTTTTCATTACTCCTCTTTACATGTAGAGACTCTAACAATAACCCCTTCAAGAGTAGTTTCACTATTTTTTGGTACAAATGTTTGAGTTCCACTAACATATATAAATCTTTTATTACTTACCTTGTACTTCTTACATATAAGTGTTTTTCCCTGCTTAAATGAGTTGACAATCTCTCTATTTTTTTCTGCACTATTTTCTTGAGTGCTTGTATAAAAGTATATACCTACTGTTAAAATCGTAACAAATAGAGTTATTATTATTTTAGAATTTTTAGAAAACTCATTCCTTTTACTAACAACAACTAAAAGAGTCAAAAGTATAAATATAAGAAACAGTATTATCTGCATTATGCACCCCTTAACTGGTATGTGATATCTCCAGCACCAAAACCAATAACTAGTCCGCTATTAAGTTTTTTGGAATTATCAAGGTCAATAAAATCACCAACTCGTTTTACACTTCCTATAAACTCTGGATTATATCTTTTAAATTCATGCTTAAAGTCGATGTCTATTTTTTCTTCTCCAGCACTCCATACTGGCATGATGATAAGCTCATCTACCCCTTTAAAACACTCTACAAAGCCCTGTAAATTATCTACAGTTCTTGAGTATTTATGAGGCTGCCAAATAGCTGTAATTTTTTCAAGATTTAAAAGATTGGCATATACTTTTGCAGAGTCTATTGTTGCTTTTATCTCTGTTGGATGGTGACCGTAATCGTCTACTAAAGCGTAGTCATCTTTTTTAGTAAGTATATCAAATCTTTTCTTTATGCCACGATAGTTTTTTATCTTCTCTCTTGTGCTCTCTAAATCTATCTCATTTATACTAGCTAAGATTGCTAGTGATGCATCAAGTGCTATATGCTTTCCGATTCCCCATACCTCAAAACGACCTAAATCTTTAAGCACAAAAGAGGTAAAAGGCTCGCCATTCCTTAGTACAGTTTTAAGCTCTGTAATATCTCTGCTTGGGTAGAGGCGTATTGCATCCATATCACTAAGAGTTGCTAAAAACTCATCTTCTGCATTTATAACTCTTATGGTTGCACTTTTTAGAAATGTTCTATATGCATTATAAAATTTCTCATAATCGTAGTTATAGTATTCCATATGCTCTGGTTCTGCATTTGTAACAATTGCAATGTATGGATTTGAATTTAAAAAGCTTGAATCACTCTCATCCGCTTCAAATATGATGTTATTGCTTTGTCTATAAAACATATTTGTATCGTACTGTTTTGATTCAGCCCCTATGATAACAGAGCCATCAACCATACTTGCCAAAATCGCACTTGTTGTGCTTTTACCATGTGCTCCTGCTACTGAAAACACTCTTTTGCCCTTCAATATAAAGGGTAAAGCATCTTTTCTTGAGAGTGTTACAATGCCCCTTTTTCTGGCTTCTACTAGTTCTATATTGTCATCTTTTACTGCTGCTGAGTATATGACTATATCTTGATCTTTTATAGAGCTTGCACAGTGAGGCACACAGACTTCTATGCCCTCTAACTCAAGTTTTTTAGTTATTTTTGTGGCTTTCATATCCGAACCACTTACACTATAGCCCTCTTTTTTAAGGTATCTTGAAAGTGCTGAGAGTCCAATGCCACCAATGCCTACAAAATGTATAGATTTCATGAGTATTCCTCTTTCATAAAATCACTTATACGAGTTAAAACTTCTCTTGTTTTTTCATTATTCTCGACAAGTGCTATTCTTACATAAGCATGTCCTATTCCCTCTCGTCCCAAAAAACTTCCTGGTAAAACTTTTATATTTTTCTTCTCATAAAGTCGTTTTGTAAACTCTAACTCATCTTTAACTTCAAGCCAGACATAAAAAGTTGCATCTGATGCTTCAACACCCAAAATCTCACTTGCAAGAGCTAAGTTTTTTCTATACACTACCCTTGCACTTGCAACATGATCCTCATCACTCCAAGCGGCTGCTGATGCTCTTTGAAAAGGCAATGGAGATGCTGTGCCAACATATGTTCTGTACTTCATGTACTCTTTTAGTATATTTTCATCTCCTGCTATGAAACCACTTCTTAGTCCTGGAGCTGAACTTCTTTTTGAGATGGAATTTACCACAAGTACATTTGTAAAACTAGAGTTACCTACATGTAGAGCAGCTTCTAGTAAAGATGGTGGTTTTTCACCGCTATAAATCTCGCTATAACACTCGTCGTTCAAAAGTACAAAATCATACTCTAATGCTAGTTTAACCCACTCTCCAAGCTCATCAATACTCAAGATTGACGCTGTTGGGTTATTGGGAAAATTAAGAATTACCAAATTGGCATCTTTTAATCTTTCATCTTTTATATCTGGCTTAAAACTGTTTTCTTTCGTTAAATTTAGATGTAAAACTTCTGCTTTACAGGCTTTTGCTGCACCCTCATAAATCTGATAAAATGGATTTGTATATGCCATAACTGGATTTTTAATATCAAAAAGAAGAAACTGAGGAAAGTTAAAAAGAACTTCACGAGTTCCAAATGTAGGTATAATCTCGCTATCTTTAAGCTCAACTTTAAATCTTCTTTTTACAAAAGACATCTGTGCTTCTCGCAGAAAACTCTCACCTGCTGTTTTTGGATACTTGTTTAGAAGAGATACAGAGTTTTTTAACTCATTTTGTATAAAAAGAGGTGTTTCAAACTGTGGCTCACCAATAGTTAAAGCAAATGGGTCAAACTTATGATTTGGCTCTATACTCTTTATTAGTTCATTTAGCTTTTCAAATGGATATTTTTCAAACTTCAACTGCTTTCCTTATTTTATATGCTTTATTTTAACATAAATTTAATTTATATTTTATTAACTATATGTTATCATTATAATCGTTATTATAATAATTCTATTTTTTGCAGGACTTAATATCAATACACATATCAACTAAACTAGGGCTAAAATGAGTAAGTATGATTTCAAAGATGAGGAGATAAAGCTAGATCCAAAAAAATATATTGTTTCTAAAACAGATAAATACGGTATAATAACTTTTTGTAATGATTATTTTGTTGAGATATCTAAATATGATAGGCTAAGGCTAATAGGTAGTCCTCATAGTATACTCAGACATCCTGATATGCCAAAAATTATTTTTAAACTAATGTGGGATAGAATACAATCTGGCAAGAATATCATTGCGGTTGTAAAAAATCTTGCTAATAATGGTCAATACTACTGGGTAATGACAGATTTTGAAACTACATTAGATCCTATCACAAATAAACCTATTGCATATACTGCATATAGAAAAGCTGCACCTAAAAATGCTGTCGATATAATAGAGCCAATCTATAAAGAGCTGATTGAAATAGAAAAATATGGTAGTATTCAGGAGAGTGAAGTATATCTTAAAAAAATATTAGATTTAAAAAATCATACATACGATACCTTTATAGATGAGATTACCAATAACAAAGGATTAGTTAAAATATTTTTTAAAACTATGAAAAAGTTATTTAAACTTTCCTCTTAAGCAGCTCTACATGTAGAGCTGCTTAAAATAACTAAACTGGCATTCTGAATTTTTGAGTTATTAGTTCGCCTTCATCGTCAAAATAGAGATAGTACAAAAAGTCTTTTTTTACACTAAGTCCAGCAAGATAACGAAGTGCTAAGTTTGCTTGGAGTGATGCGATATGCATGACAATTGGTGCCGCTATACCTGCTGGGGTCTTTTTCTTAACTTTAAAAGCTCCAAAATCACTCTTTTCAAAAAAGCATACTTGACCATTGAAAGCTTCAACTGAACCATATATCCAAGGAGTTTTAGTATTTTTTGCATACTGATCAATTGTAGCTCTTACTGGTAAATTATCGGTTGCATCTATAAGTAAATCTACCTCAATACCTTTTTTTGCAAACTCTTCAAAACTATTTACATGTACGGTTGTTTTTACAAATGGACATCTATCAGTTACTAGTTGACCAACTATTTCAGATTTGAATTTACCTTCATCACCTACTTTAAAAGCAATTTGACGATGTATGTTATGAACACTAACTTCATCAAAATCTACTAAATGAATATGCCCAATACCAGTAGCACCAAGCCCAATAGCAAGAGAGCTTCCAAGTCCTCCACAACCTATAATAACAATCGTTTTATCTTGTAAAGATTTTTGAGTATCTTCACCCCAAAGCTGTACCTGTCTATGAAAAAATTTCATCATAATATATTCCTTTTACCTAGTGCTTTTTTCCAACCCCAACTCTTTCTTGCTTCATTTATTTCATCTTTACAGATGTCAACTATGAGAATCTCCTCTTGATGACCAAGAGTTTGTTCTACTTCTCCCCAAGGGTTTACTAGGTTACTGTGTCCATAAAACTGCCATTCCTCTTTAGTATCTTTGTAAACTCCAACTCTATTGGAGCGAAGAATATAGACACTATTTGTAAAGGCTCTTATCTTCAGTAACTCAATCCAACGAGCAGAGGAATCAAAAGTTGATGCTGATGGGCATAATAATACATCAATTCCCTTCTTCATAACTTGACCAAAAACAATATCAAAATGCAATTCAAAGCCACCAATCACTCCAAATTTGACACCATCTATAGTAAAAGATGGTAAATTAAACTCTCCTATTTCATTATCAAAAAACTTCTCTTCATTCCAATGCTTGTAGTTTATAAGAAACTGCTGATCATAGTAAGAAACAGATTTTGGTGTAAACTTTGCAGTTGATTTAAAAAGAGATTTACCTTTTACATGAACAATAGGAGCAACGACACTAATACCATACTTAGCACACAACTCTTTTAAGGCATTTATCTTGTGACTTGACTGCTCTTTAATCATACTAAATGGTGTAGTCTCAAGCTCTTTAAAAAAGCTATTGAGAGCATACTCGCTCAGAAGTATAAGCTCTACATTTTTTTGCTTGCAAATACGAAAGTAATAGTCTAGTTTAGAGCTACTCATAGGAAGTGTACTCAATTGCAAAGCTGCAATTTTCATTTTGTCTCCTGCAGCTCTATATACTCTAGTTTTGCATCTTCAATCATCTTCGTGGCATCTTGTAAAAGCTTCAAGCCATCTTTATACTTTTTCATACCATCTGCTAAAGAAATTTCTGGATTACTTAACTCTTCCAATACTTTCTTAGCATCTTCTAACTTTTTTTCAAACGACATCATCTCTCCTTTAAGGGGTCAAGTCTCAACTTTAAACTTTTTATCTATTTTAATGCTTTTTCTATATAAAAATCAAATTTATCATATTCGATTAAAAAGGCATCGTGACCATAATCACTATCTATACAGACATAATCAACTTCATTTCCTCGTCCTAAATTCACTAAAGTATCCCTTATCTCTTCCATTTCACTTGGACGGAAAAGTTTATCCTCTTTAAAAGATATTAGTGTAAGTTTTGACTTTATGTGATGAAGTGAGTGCTCAAGAGAGTCATAGTTCCTTGTTGCATCAAATATATTCATAGCTTTTATAATATAAAGATAACTTAGTGGATCAAATCTTTTTGCAAAACTATGACCATTGTACTGCATATACCTCTCTACTTCAAATCTTCCAAAAAGCTCATATAAACCGTCAGTTGCTACATAGTTTCTTCCAAATTTACTATCCATAGAGTGAGGAGAAAGAAAACTTATATGCCCCGCCATTCTTCCAACTGCAAAGCCAAATAGACCTTGCTCATTAAAATCATTTTTTTCATACTGCCCATTTTTAAATCTAGGATCATTTACGATACCTTCCATTGCCAATCTATTAAAAGCAATTGCCCATGCTTGTGTAGCATAAGTAGAGGCAACACAAATAACTCTATCGGTAAATTCTGGGTACTCTACAGCAACACAGAGAGCCTGCATACCACCCATAGAACCACCAATAATAGCATATGCTTTTTCTATACCAAGTCGTTCAAAAAGTTTCATCTGTGAAGCCACCATATCGCTAATTGTGATAACTGGAAACTTTAAACGCAGAGGATTTTCCCCGCTCATAGGACCAGATGAACCAAAACAACTTCCTAATACATTAACACAAATAACAAAGTATTTTGTAGTATCCAGTATTTTACCGTCGCCTATAAGAGGATTCCACCAACCAAATTTTTTATCACCTTCATAGCGTCCTGCAGCATGATGACTTCCCGTTAAAGCATGAAACACCACAATAGCATTTGATTTGTCTTCATTTAATTCTCCGTATGTTTCATAAGCTAACTCAAAAGAGTCAAGTATACGGCCGCTCTCCAAATAAAGAGGTTCATCAAATCTTTCTACTGCAGTGTTTATTGTCATTAGTTGACTCTATAGTTTGGTGCTTCATGTGTAATTATTACATCGTGAACATGACTCTCTTTCAATCCTGCACTTGTAATCTCAACAAATTCTGCTCTCTCTTGGTAGTCTAAAATATCTTTTGCACCAACATATCCCATAGATGATCGAAGACCCCCAATAAGCTGGTGTATTACATCTTTAACACTTCCAACATATGGAACTCTTCCCTCAATTCCTTCTGGAACCAATTTATCTGCTGCGGTTCCTTCTTGGAAGTATCTGTCCGTGCTACCTTTTGTCATAGCTCCAATACTTCCCATACCTCTATATGTTTTAAACTGTCGACCTTGATAGGTAATTAACTCTCCAGGGCTCTCTTGAGTACCTGCTAAAAGACTTCCTATCATTACACAACTTGCACCAACTGCTAATGCTTTTGAAACATCTCCTGAGTATTTAATGCCTCCATCTGCTGTTACTGGTACACCATACTCTTTACCAACTTGTGCACACTCTTCAATAGCTGAAATTTGAGGTACTCCAACTCCCGCAACGATTCTAGTAGTACAAATACTTCCTGGTCCAATTCCAACCTTAACCCCATCTGCTCCTGCCTCAATAAGTGCTAGAGCAGCCTCTTTTGTTGCAATATTGCCAGCAACTACATCAATATCTAGTGTCTCTTTAATTTTTTTAACAGTATCTATGATACCTTTTGAGTGACCATGAGCCGAATCTAAAACAAGAACATCAACACCAGCTTTTACTAAGGCCTCCGCACGATCAATCTGGCCAACACCAATAGCAGCTCCAACTCTAAGACGACCAAAGTCATCTTTATTAGCATTTGGATACTCTACTCTTTTTTTCAAATCTTTAATAGTAATCAGACCCTCTAGTTGGTTGTTTTCACCTACAACAGGTAATTTTTCTACTTTATTTGTTCTAAATATTGCCTCTGCTTCATCTAGTGTTGTACCTTTTTTTACAGTGATTAAAGGCATTACCGTCATAGCTTGAGCTACTTTTTTCTCAAAATCCACCTCAAATCTCAAGTCTCTGTTTGTTAAGATTCCTATAAGAGTGTTCTTATCATCAACAACAGGAACTCCAGAGATTCTATACTCACTCATAAGACCTAGTGCCTCTTGTATAGTTGCATCTGCTTTTACAGATATCGGGTCGATTATGATTCCACTCTCACTCTTTTTTACTCGTCTTATCTCTCTTGCTTGTGCCTCAATATCCATATTTTTATGCACAATCCCAAGTCCACCTAGTCTTGCCATCATAATTGCAGCACGATGCTCTGTTACAGTGTCCATTGCGGCCGAAACTAAAGGTGTATTTAAAGACACATTTTTGCTAAATTTACTCTTTATGTTCACCTCTCTTGGTAAAATTTCCGAATACTTAGGAACCAACAATATATCTTCGAATGTCAATGCTTTTTTTCTAATTTTCATATTATAATTCCTTATTTTTTAATATTTTTTCTAAGCTCATAGCACCATCAAATAGAACTTGTTCATCATATGCTTGAGCGATAAACTGTGCTCCTATTGGCATATTTTTATTATCTACACCCACTGGCAATGAAATAGCAGGAAGCCCTGCTAAGTTAACACTAATTGTATATATATCTTCAAGATACATCTCAAGTGGATCACTCTTACTTCCAAATTCAAAAGCACTTGTCGGAGTAACAGGAGCAAAAATCAAGTCCGCTTCACTTAAAATAGACTCAAACTGTGATTTAATAAAATGTCTAGCCTTTTGAGCCTTGATGTAGTAAGCATCATAATAGCCACTACTCAAAACAAAAGTTCCTAAAAGAATTCTTCTTTTAACTTCCTCTCCAAAACCTTCACTTCTTGTCTTAAAATACATCTCTTTTAAACTTGTTGCCTCACTTCTATTTCCATAACGAACACCATCATAGCGGCTAAAATTTGCACTAGCCTCTGCAGCTGCAATCACATAATATGCGGCAATATCATACTTTGTATTTGTTAAACTTTTATAAACAATCTTATGTCCTGCATTTTTAAGAGCCTCTATTGCCTTTTTTGTTACTTTTTTAACATCTTCACTAGCCTCTTCAAAGTAGTTTTCTATAACTGCGATTGTAAGTTTTCTATCGCTATTTAACTTATCACTTACCTTTTCATGGGCTATATTGGCACTTGTGGAGTCACGCTTTTCATGTCCTGCGATGATATCGTAAAGAATTGCTGCATCTTCAACATTTTGAGTAATAGGACCAATCTGGTCAAGTGAACTTGAGTAGGATGCTAAACCATACCTGCTTACTTTTCCATAAGTTGGCTTCATCCCAACACAACCACAATATGCCGCAGGTTGGCGAATACTTCCACCCGTATCACTTCCTAAAGCTGCAACTGCAATCCCTGCTGCAACTGCTGCTGCACTCCCTCCACTACTTCCACCTGGAACACATGATGTGTTATGAGGGTTTAGTGTTTTTCCATAGAATGAACTCTCTGTTGAGCTTCCCATAGCAAACTCGTCCATATTTGTTCTGCCAAATGGAGCAAGTCCATGTGAGAGCATATTGTCAATAACTGTTGCATTATATGGGGCAATATATCCTTGAAGTATGTTTGAGCAACTTGTAACACTCCAGCCATCTACTTGAATATTGTCTTTAACAGCAATAGGAATTCCGTCTTCTAATTCTGCAATTTCTATATCTAGTAGTTGCTCTACATATGCTCCAATCTCTTTTTTTTCTTCTATCTTCTTTTTTAAATCTTCTCTTAATTTGGCTATGCCATCTTTATCAAGCCTTAGTGCCTCTTTTAAAGTTATCATATTAAACCTTTTTCATTTTTACTAAAACAATACTGACTACACAAAGGACTATAATGACCCCAATAGTCGAGAGTATAAAACTCATACCAACAGGCTCTGAGAGACTAGGCATTTAGAACCTCATTACATCTTTTACAAAGTGTATCTTCCTTGTCTGCTTTAAATTTCCAACATCTAGGACACTTATGAGCAGTTGCTTTAACAATTTTGTATTTATCATCTCCTAGAGTAAAACTTCCCATCTCTTCTCCATTAGAACCACTAACAATTGCACTACATGTAAACCAATCTTCAGCATCTGTTGAGTCCATCTCTAGTAGCATCTTTGAAGATGTAACTAAGTCAAGCTCTAATGTAGATTTAATGATTTTATCTTTTTTCATAACATCAATAAGCTCAAAAAACTTCTCTCTAGCTTCCATCATATACTTGGCATCAAACTCTACTTCAACTTCATCCATAGCACTGTAAGTTATATCAAAAACATCACTCAAATCTTCTTTTATGATTTTTGGAGCATACTCTAAAATCTCATCAACAGTATATGTTAAAGTTGGAGCGATAAGAGCTAAAAGACGCCTTGTTATCAGTGCTGTTGCACTTTGAGCAGAGAGTCTAATATCTTCATTTTTTCCATTACAATAGAGTCTATCTTTTGAGATATCAAGATAAACACCACTAAGCTCAACTGTTATAAAGTGGCTTAAAAGTGAAAAACCTTTTGAAAAATCATACTCTCTAAAGTGCTTCTCTACCTCATCAAAAACTTTCTTAGAGTGATTTAGTATCCATCTGTCAAGCACTCCCATCTTCTCATATGGAAGTATCTCTTCAAGCCCATCACAGTTTGCAAGTAAAAATCTACATGTATTTCTGATTTTTCTATACTGTTCACTAACCTGCTTTAAAATGCCATCACTTATCTTCAAATCAGTTGTATACTCACTAACAGCAACCCAAAGACGCATAATCTCAACACCATACTGCTTTGCTATCTTTTCTGGTGCGATTACATTGCCTTTTGACTTACTCATTTTCTCACCCTTAGCATCAACAGTAAATCCGTGAGTTAAAACCTTCTCATAAGGAGCTATCTCGCGGGCTGCTGTTGAGACTAGAAGTGAGCTTTGAAACCAACCACGATGCTGGTCACTTCCTTCAAGATACATGCTAGCTGGGTATGAGCCACTATCGTACTCTTTTGATTCTAAAACTGCTCTCCAAGTGCTACCACTATCAAACCAAACATCGAGTATATCCATCACTTTTTCAAGATTTTCTGGGTTGTGTCCGCTTTCTGGATAAAGCAGGTCTTTTATATTCATACTCCACCAAGCATCAGCTCCATTCTGTTCAAATATCATCGCTATATAGTTTAGAACTTTTTCATCAAAGATAGGCTCACCAGTTGTCTTATCTCTAAAAAATGCAATTGGAACTCCCCAGTCTCGTTGACGACTAATACACCAATCAGGACGATTTTCAATCATCGTTCCAAGACGATTTATGCCGCTTTTAGGATAAAATCTAACTTTTTTCAAGTTTTCAGTTGCCATCTCTCTTAAAGTTTTATCGTCATTTTTTTTCTCATCCATTGCTATAAACCACTGTCTAGTAGCTCTATAAATCACAGGCTTGTGAGTTCTCCAACAAAATGGATACGAGTGAGTAAACTTTGAACACTTCAGCAAGCTATCGCCAAGCAACTCCAAAATCCTCTCATTGGCTTTAAATATATGCTCATCTACAAAGCTCTCTGGCTCTGGTAGAAGTTTTTCTCTTACTACAGTTTGGTCGTAACAGCCTCTCTCATCAACAGGCATCACAACTTCTAAACCATACTTTAAGCCTACACGGTAGTCATCTTCACCATGTCCTGGTGCTGTATGAACACAACCACTTCCACCATCCATAGTAACATGCTCACCTAAAATCAAAAGAGAATCTCTACCATTTAGTGGGCTTTTTGCTTTCATATTTTCAAAAATTGATGCTTTAAAAGTTTTTGCTATTTCACCCTTAATGACCTCCTGCTCCAACAAAGACTCATGAAGTAGTTTTGCAACTACATAACCATCTGTCGTAAGAACATAGTCCTCTTCAGGATTAAAACTTATCGCCATATTTGCAGGAAGAGTCCATGGGGTTGTAGTCCAGATGATAACTTTAGCTTCCTCAATATGCAGAGCTTCTAAAGCCTCTTTTTGAAGTGGGTATGCCACATAGATAGAGTAATCTTCTTTGTCCTCATACTCAATTTCAGCATCTGCTAAAGCAGTTCTTGCTGCCCATGACCAATAAACTGGCTTACTTCTTTCAACCAAAAGTCCTTTTCCTGCCACTTCACAAAGAGCTCTATATATATCTGCTTCAAACTCAAACTTCATCGTCATATATGGATTTTTCCAGTCTCCAATAACTCCAAGACTTTTAAACTCATCTCTTTGTATATCTATAAACTCTCTTGCATGCTCACGGCAGAGTTCTCTAAGCTCACTCTTTGGCATACTCTCTTTTTTACTTTTTCCTATCTTTTTCTCAACTTGCTGCTCAATTGGAAGTCCATGACAATCCCAACCAGGAACATATCTAACTTCTTCGCCAAAAAAGTAGTGAGTTTTTACAATAATATCTTTTAAAATCTTATTTAGTGCATGACCTATATGTATATGACCATTTGCATAAGGAGGTCCATCATGAAGTATAAACTTCTTTGTTGCATCTTTACGATTTTTTTTCATCTTGTTATAAGCAGTCTCATTTTCAAACCACTTAGCATATCGTTTTGGCTCATTTTGAGGAAGATTTCCTCTCATCGAAAATCCAGTTTTTGGAAGTAGTAGGGTGTCTTTGTAGTCCATTTAGTTTCCTGTGTTTATATAAAATTATGCGATTATATCCAAAATGTTGTTATAATAAGATAAAAAAGGCAGATTATGGCTACTACTCTTATCATTGTAGGTAAATCACTCAAAATCAATAAACCATTTTTAGACTATATTAATTCACAAATAGCTCTACATGTAGAGACCCCCTCACAGAGTCTCTTTTTAGATAAAAATGACACAAACTTTTTTGAACTTTTAGAAAAAGCTATTAATCTTACAGAGCAGTGTGTTGTAGTTGCATCTGAAAACAGCTTTAACTTGGTTGGAAAGATAGTATCTACATTGAATGAAGATGTTTTAGAGCTAAAAGATAATACACTCACACCTACAAAATCTACTATATATTGTACCAATTCATATGTAGTTGAGTATCAAGAAAGAAAAATAAACATAATAAGAGCAAAAGAGAGTGAAACACTACCTAAAATACTTCTTGAGAACAGAAGCACCTCAACACTTTTCTCACTAATTGGACTAGATGAGGACTCAACAAAAATTTTACTTGCACCACTTGCAGATACGCATGATGTAAAGCTAACATCAACATCTATTATAGATGGGTTGAGCCTTGTTGAAGCCACCACATATAAATATGGAAATTTAGAGAATTTTTTAAAATCGGTAAAATCCCTATTCCCTGATAAATTTATACAAAATGAAAATATTTTAATTCACATAGTCAAATCACTTAAAAAAGTCAATAAAACACTAACTACAGCAGAAAGTTGTACAGGAGGTGAAATTGCCTCTATGATTACAAGTATTAGTGGATCTTCTGAAATTTTCAAAGGTGGAATTATAAGCTATTCAAATAGCATCAAAAAAGCTTGGTTAGGGGTAGGAGATGATACATTTAAAAATTATGGTGCAGTTAGTGAACTATGTATAAGAGAGATGCTTGAAGGTGCACTTAAAAGAAGTTCTTCAGACTATGCAGTTGCAACTAGTGGTATAGCAGGTCCAGATGGAGGAACGAAGACAAAACCAGTTGGAACAGTTTTTGTTGGAGCTCGTTCAAAAAATGGGAATATTTTAGTTGAGAGGCTTCTTCTGCAGGGAGATAGAGCATATATACAAAAACAGAGCTGTTTTCATGCCTTAAAACTGCTTCTACTTATTGATAGAGATGTTTTTTTCTAAATTTTAAAAAAAGTTAAAAATACTCTTGACAAATAGTATTTATTTGTCTATAATTTCAACCTCATTACGAGATAGAACAACTTAACAAGTGTCTTGTTAGCTCAGCTGGTAGAGCATTTCCCTTTTAAGGAAGTGGCCGTTGGTTCGAATCCAACACAGGACACCATTTTTTTGTGCGACCCCTTCGTCTAGTGGTCCAGGACCCCGCCCTTTCACGGCGGTAACAGGGGTTCAAATCCCCTAGGGGTCGCCATTAAGTTTGTTTGTAATGTTTCCTGGACAAAGATTTATTATAGGTCGCTTAGCTCAGTTGGTAGAGCGCCACCCTTACAAGGTGGATGTCACAAGTTCGAGTCTTGTAGCGACCACCATTTTACATGCGCGGCGGTAGTTTAGTTGGTTAGAATGCTGGCCTGTCACGCCGGAGGTCGCGAGTTCGAGTCTCGTCCGCCGCGCCATGTTACCCTTTCAAATTCATCATTAGATTTAAGCTTGACAATTTAAATCTAGAATTTTCCAAATATGTGTCTTGTTAGCTCAGCTGGTAGAGCATTTCCCTTTTAAGGAAGTGGCCGTTGGTTCGAATCCAACACAGGACACCATTTTTACATGTATGGTCCCATCGTCTAGTGGTCCAGGACCCCGCCCTTTCACGGCGGTAACAGGGGTTCAAATCCCCTTGGGATCACCATACATCTTATGCCCTGTTAGATCTCTGCCTTATACCTTCATTTTCATATATATCAATCTCTTTTGTATATTCGCTATTTGCTTTTTTGAGTGTTGTGTTCATAAATGCAATCAACTTAGCATCTGAATTTTTGTGGCTAGCTATAAGAAGTACGAAGTTAAGATAAACTTTTATACCTTTTGGCAATTTGCCTTTTATTTTTTTGGGGAAGATAAAGTCTTTAGAGACTTTTAAAACAATCTTAGTGAGATCATTTTTAGTAGTATTCCGATTGGCTGCAATCTCTACCATGTCTTCTATGGTATATTTTTTACCTTTTTCTATGGTCCCTTTTTTAACTATTTTTACTTTTTTACTCTTTTTACCCATAGAAGAGAAAACAACGACTGTTACTAAAATAATAATAATCAACAGAGCAACAATAAGTGCTACCATCAGACCTTTTTCTTGCATTCATACCCTTTATAGTGAGTATTATACCAAAGGGACTTAAAAAAGTCCCTTAGAGTTAAAATTATAGATTGTTACTCATCTTTCTATTTCTCCATGCAAGTGCAATAACAACTGCTACAATGGCAACCATATAGTAAACAAATGTAGGAATTGGCACAGGATCACCTGAAGCATATGAGTGCATACCTGATAGATAGAAGTTTACTCCAAAATATGTCATCAAGATTGATGCAAAAGCAATAGTTGAAGCTACTGCAAATGCAAACTGATTGCTTAATGCTTTTATAAATCTAAAGTGAACTATAGCTGCATATACTAAGATTGACACTAGTGCCCAAGTCTCTTTTGGATCCCATCCCCAGTATCTACCCCATGACTCATTTGCCCAAACTCCTCCAAGAAAGTTTCCTACAGTAATTAAGCTAAGACCTAAAATCATTGACATCTCATTAATTCTAGTAGCTTCAACTATATTTCTATCAATCTCTTCGTTTCTCTTAGATTTAGGATCTTTATTTTTGATAATAAATAGTATCAAAGTAAAAAATCCTAGAAGTGAACATAGTGCCAAAAAGCCATAACTTGCAGTTATTACAGAAACATGTATATTTAACCAATATGACTTAAGTACAGGCACAAGTGTTGTGATTTGTGCATCCATCCAACTAAGATGAGCCACAAATAGTGTTACACCTGCCAATATAGATGTAAGTGAAAGTGCAACTATAGACTGCCTTGAGAAGAATATACCTGAAAGAGATATTGCCCACGCAATATATATCATAGACTCATATCCATCACTCCATGGGGCATGTTCTGCTATGAACCATCTTAAACCTAGTCCAAAAGTATGTGCTAAAAATCCTAATGATGTAACTACTAGTACAATTTTTGTAAGAAGCTTCAACGATATACTTGGCTTAACCATTTTCGAGAAGATTCCAAATAACAAAACAATACCACTTAACAAATAAACAGGTATTAGCTTTTGAAATATTGCTGCTTTATTGAAAAACATCTCTGCTGCTATACGGTTTTTACTCGGCATAATATCAGATGCATACTGCTCTTGATAAGATTTTATCTTCTCCACAGCCTTATCTGCCTCTGTCCAATTACCACTATCCAAACCTTTTGCAATTGCATCAAAATATCCTGCAAGAAGACTCCTAACATCGTCACTTTCGCTTTTTTCAAAAAGAGATATTGCAGATTTTGGACTATACCACTTGTTATTTTGATCTCCTATTTTTGGTATCATTTTGAAAATTTCGCCAGTGTATACATAGTAACAAATATTTACTCTTTCATCTACTTTGATTACATCTTTATCAAACTTACTTCTTAGAGCTGGTTTTTTTCTATTTGCCTCTTCTGCATATCTTTGTAACTTATAGGCATGTTTGCCATTTTGCTCAAAAAAGTCATTGAAAGTAGCTTTTGAATCACTTGGCTTCATTCCCAAAAGTTTTTTTAACTCTGGATGAAAAACATGTATCATAGGTTGAACTTGCCACTCACCTGGACTTGCCATCATACTTAATATGGCTTGGTTTGCAGTAAGACCCTTATAATTAGACTTTCTATATACTTTATTTAAAACCTCTGTTGAGATAGTATCAATTGGCTTAATTCTTCCATCTGCACTCTGAACTAAAATCTCACCAAATTTTTCGGCATGTGCCTTATCATACTTTTTTAAAAAGTTAAGTGCATCGTCAGCATTTGCCTGAAGTTGCCCTGCATTCATAAGTCCAAGTACCATTGTGAGTGCTACTATAACTGATTTTACTTTGTCCATATCTTTTTGGATCATAGATGCTAACTTTCTAAAACGACTTTTTGGATTGATAACATTTAGAAGCATTCCTATTGTAAGTAAAATATACCCAATATATGTTGGCCATTTACCAGGGTCGCTGTTTACTGAAAGTATTGTACCCATCTCGTCTGTATCATAAGATGCTTGAAAAAATCTAAATCCTCTATAGTCTAAAACATGATTCATATAAACTCTAAATGGCATATTTATACCTTTGTCTTTATCTATAACTTCTATCTCACTTGCATATGACATAGGTGAGCTTGAGCCTGGGTATCTGTCCAATTGAAAGTCATTTAGTTTGATTTTAAATGGTAATTCAAATATTTGTGAGCCCCACTCTAGCTCAAAGTCTGTTCCAGCAATAGTTATCGGTTTTGTATATCCTTTTGCACCTTTTCCCATGCCATACATTGCTACTTCTTTTGTTTTGCCTTTGTATGTAACATCTACGATAAGAGCAGAAAGACCTCTTGCACCTCTTTGCATTGGTCTTTTGTTTTGTACAATTTTTTCTTTACCTTTTAGTCCAATAAACTTGGGAGCAAAGTTAGTTCCACCAATTGTATAAAGTTGAGCTCCTACAAGCTCATACTCTTTATTGGCTTCATATGTACCTCTAGTATTTTCTCTCATTTTAAACCAGCCAATCTCTTGATTGGACTTAAAATAGAACTTTCCATCTCTTGTTATAATATTTACAGATGATCTGTTGCTAGCAACCATATCATTATTCAGAGTAAAAAGTACCTCTTCCTCTTCTAAATAATCATTGTTTTTCAATACCACACTATTTGTACCAGTCTGACTGCTTACCATCATAGAAACCATTGGCTTTCCATTTGGATCTTCAACAACATCAGTAATGGCATTAGGAACAAACTCTTTAAATTTTATCTCTGCCTCATCACCATCTACATTTAATTTTAAATTAAAATCATTAGAACCAATTGGTGAAATAATTTTTTTCTTGCTTACACTATAGGTTTTATTATCTTTTTTTGCTTTCGCTATTATAAAAGAATCAGATGAAACTACTCTATTCTCACTGTTTCCTTCTCTAATATGAAGTGATCCTTCATAGCCCATATATCTTGTAATTCCTGAACCTATTAGTATTACGACAAAACCAGCATGAAACATCAGTGAAGGTATCTTTTTCTTTTGAAATAGATTAAATTTAAACATATTATAAACTATAATCATGCCTAACATAATTTGAATAAACTCAAACCACCATGTAGTATATACTACTGCCCAGCTAGCTGCTGTACCAAAATCATTTTCAATAAATGTAGCAACACCACTACTTACTGCAAATATAAGCAGAAAAGCGACTGCCATTTTCATTGAAAAAATACCCTTCAATAACGACTTCATAAAACTCCCTTTTGATAACTATGCAGTAAAACTACATAATAAAACTAATTTTAATAATATCTTATAATAGTAAATATATTTTAAATAGTTTAATAAGGGCACCTCTAAAAACCCTTATGTCCTCAGCATTATAGCAAATATGCTAGTGTAAGGCGAAATTATGCAGGAGCTACTAGTAGCTTCAAAT
>JALSME010000037.1 GCA_026987955.1 Sulfurospirillum sp. | reverse complement strand
ATAATTTATGTTGTAAACAGCGTATATTTTAAGCTTTTTAGTGTATAATATCTTAAAAGGAAATTTTATGCTAAAGAGAACTATTGAAGAAAAATTAAAAACTGCTTTAAAAATCTCCCCTGTTGTGTTACTAAGTGGTGCTAGACAGATAGGCAAGTCTACGCTCTCTTTAAGTCTTTATAAAAACTATTTAACTTTTGATGATGGCGAACTTAAACTTCAAGCTAAAGAGAATCCAAAAGGATTTATAAGACAAATAGACAGACCAATTTGTTTAGATGAAATACAAAAAGCACCAAATATTTTAGAACAGATAAAAATAGAAGTTGATTCAAAAAGAAAAAATGGTGATTTTTTACTAACAGGCTCTGCAAACATACTTGATAACAAAGAGGTAAAAGATACACTAGCAGGTAGAATAATAGAACTCTCACTATATCCGCTTAGTGCAAAAGAGAAGAGCGGAAAAGACAAAGAGACTATAGTTCAAAGACTTTTTAGTGGAGATTTTAAAGTAAAAAAAGAAAATTACTATGATAAGCTCATAAAGTATATTTTAGATGGCGGTTATCCTGAAATTTTGAAATTAGAAACAGCTATGGAAAAGAGTTTATGGTTTAGCTCTTACATAAGTACCTACATAGAGCGTGATGCAAGAGATTTGGGAGAGATAAGAGATACCGATAGTTTTATAAAATTTGTAAATGTTCTCTCGACAAGAAGTGGAACCATACTAAATAAATCAAACTTAAGTGCAACCGTAGGCATAACCGATAGAACTGTTGAGAACTATCTAGGAATTTTACAAAGAGTATACCAAGGCTTTTTGCTCAAACCTTACTTTGAAAATATTGGCAAGCAGTTTGTTAAAAGTCCAAAGTTTTATCTTGGAGATAGTGGGGTTCTTTCTCATTTTTTAAAAATTAAAACTAAAGATGACTTACTAAATTCGCACTATTGTGGAGCAATATTTGAAACTTTTGTATTTGATGAACTTCAAAAAGATATTGCTTATAGTAATGATAATATCGATATGTATCACTATAGAACAAATGACAAAAAAGAGATAGATTTCATACTAAAAAATGGTAAAAAAACAGTAGCTATAGAAGTAAAATCAAGTTCAACCATACAAAAAACAGACTTTAAGCACATCATAGACTTTCAAAACAGAAGTAAAGAAGAGGTTTTAGGTGTAGTTTTTTATACGGGAGACAATACTATAGAATTGGACGACAATCTTGTCGCCATTCCTATGAGTTTTTTGATTTAAATATGTTTTAACTTTTCAGTTATGAGTTCATTTACGACTTTTGGATTTGCTTTACCGCCAGTTTTTTTCAGTACCTGACCCACAAAAAAGCCAAAAAGTTTGTTGTTGCCTGCTTTGTATTTGGCTACATTATCAGGATTGGATGAGATTATATCATCTATAATGGGCATTATTTTGCTTGGGTCGCTTATCTGGACAAGTCCTTTGTCTTCTACTATTTGTTTCGGATTTTCGCCACTTTTTTGCATCTCTTCAAAAACTTGTTTTGAGATTTTGTTTGATATTGTACCCTCATCAATCATCGAAACTAGTTGTGCTATCTGTTTTGGACTAAACTTTAGTTTCGAAGATTGTTTTAGCTCTCTTGCAACTTCATTTGTTACTATGTTGGCTATATTTGAAGGACTGTTGTATGTTGATATGGCCTCATCAAAAAAGTTAGATAGTTTTTCATCACGAGCTAGTGTATTTGAAATCTCATTGTTTAGGTTGAATTCTTTGATATACTTCTCAAAAAGTATCTGTTCGGACTCACTCATGGGAGTTATTTCACCCTCAACATGCTCTTTTTTAGTTCTAGTTTCATGTCTATTTGTCTGTTTCTTTTTAGCCCATGAACCTTTTAAGTCAACAATCTTATTGAAAACAGGTACTTTATCTGTATAGTCTATAGGATCAGCATAAAAATACCCCTGTCTTTCAAATTGAAATCTCTCATCTATCTTTTCATTTATTACAGCAGGCTCTATAAGAGCATTTTTAATAACTCTCAATGAATTATGGTTTATATCTTCAATTCCTTCTGGATTGTCTACCAAAAACAGTCTATCATAGAGTCTAATCTCGGCAGTTTTTGCTTTACTTGCACTTACCCATTGAATAGCACTTTTAACTTTTATGCCACTGTTGTCAGAACCACTTTTAGACTCTGGATAGTATTTGGCTTTTATCTCAACAATATTCCCATTTGTATCTTTTATAACATCTTTACAGGCTATAATATAAGCATGCTTTAACCTAACAGGCTGTTCTGGTGTAAGTCGAAAGTACCCTTTTGGAGGGTTTTCCATAAAATCATCTTTTTCAATATATATTTCTTTAGAAAAAGGTAGCTTTCTTGAGCCTTCTTTTGGTACATCTAAAGGATAGTAAGAAGCGTTAATCTCCTCAAAACCATCATAGTTTTCAATTGTAACTTTTATAGGATCAAGTACACACATAACACGAGGTACTTTTTTATTTAAATCATCTCGTATACAAAACTCAAGTTGAGCGACATCAACCATAGAGTTTGCTTTTGCTATTCCAATTTGATCACAAAAGTTTAGAATAGACTGAGGAGTATAACCTCTTCTTTTATATCCCGCAATAGTAGGCAAACGAGGATCGTCCCACCCACTTACAACTTTAGCATCAATTAGCTCTAAGAGTTTTCTTTTGCTCATAACTGTGTAGTTGATACCAAGCCGAGCAAACTCATGCTGATACGGACGAGGAGGCTCAAGCTCAAGTGTGTCAAGCACCCAATCATATATATCGCGGTTGTTTTCAAACTCTAAGGTACAAATAGAGTGAGAAACTCCCTCAATGTAGTCAGACAGACAGTGAGCAAAATCATACATAGGATAAATGCACCACTCGTCACCTGTTCTAAAATGATGAGCATGTCTAATACGGTAGAGAAGAGGGTCTCTCATCTTCATATTTGCTGCACTCATGTCTATCTTTGCTCTTAAGACATGCTCACCTTCTTTAAACTCGCCATTTTTCATCTTTTCAAAAAGCTCTAAGTTTTCTTCTATTGAACGCTCGGCGTATTTACTACGCTTTCCTGCTTGTGTAACACTCCCTCTATACTCACGAATCTCTTCTTCATCTAGGCTATCAACATATGCTTTACCCATTTTGATTAGCTTAACCGCATACTCATGAATCTGATGAAAATAGTTAGAGGTAAAGTAAACACTATCTCCATAATCAAACCCTAGCCACTCCACCGCATCTTTGAGAGCTTCAACATACTTGGTATCTTCTTTAGTAGGGTTTGTATCGTCCATTCTTAGGTTACAATGCCCATCATAATCACGAGCAATCCCAAAGTTTATGCAGATAGACTTAGCATGACCTATATGGGGAAAGCCATTTGGCTCTGGAGGAAATCTTGTAACAATCTCTCTGTATTTGCCTGATTTTAGGTCTTTTTCGACTATAGTGCGTAAAAAATCTTTGCTTTCGTTCAACTTGTTATCCCTAAATTTTTTTGAAATTATATCTTCTTTTTGGTTAATGGTTTATGAA
>JALSME010000036.1 GCA_026987955.1 Sulfurospirillum sp. | reverse complement strand
AGTGTTGGGCTTAGTGCTAGTGCATATGGAAAAGTTTTGATATAGATCGCTTTTTGTGTAGTTGTTGCTTTTTTAAAAATACCACCAAATTGTACTCCTCTGATTTTACTTACATCTGTTGTTTCTAGTGCTATGGTTGCTGCATAGTTTGGATTAGACTCTAAGTCTTGAATATGCTTAGTAGAACTGTCAGATGCTATAACAAAAACAAATTCTTTGTTGTCAAAAGCATAAAAACAGCTTGAGCAGTGAGGTGCGTTATCTCTACATGTAGAGATACTAAGAAGATGATGTTGCCCTATAAAGTCAGTAACTTTTTTCAACTGATTACTTTTTGTATAGTTTCAAAGTTAGTAAAAACATAGTATGTCGATAGCATCCAAAGTAACAAAATGACTATTTGGGCTAACATAAAGACTTTTTTTCTAATTTTATGTCTAAAAATAAGCATAGACAAGAGTGCTCCAATGATTCCTCCTGCAAGACTAAAAAAGTGAAGGGACATTTCAGGAACTCGTTTTTTGTCTTTTATTGAGTGGTACTTATCAATTGAAAATATGAAAAAAGTAAAAATATTTATTGATATTAGATAAAAAACTAAAACGGGTACTGAGGGTATAAAATTGTTGAAGACAAAGCTAAGAGCGGCGAACAAAAACATCAAAATAATTCTAAAACTGTTACAACACAAAATTGGACCTTTTTAATAAGTATAACATAAAAATAATGGTAAAATAGAAACTTTTATAAAAGGACAATAAATGAATAATATAGAATACCTTTCAGAGATGTTCACTCTACAACAAAAATTAAATGATGAGACAAATGGAATTGGCTGGGAAAATGGATATACAAAAAACGATCGTATTATTAACTGGAAAAGATGTATATACATGGAGAGTGCTGAACTTATAGATTCATTTAACTGGAAACACTGGAAAGATATAGATAAAGCAACAGATTGGGAAAATGCAACTATTGAAATAATCGATATTTGGCACTTTATTATGAGCCTTTTATTGGAAGATTATAAAGTAAACAATAGAGGTAGTTTTAATAAGCTCTTAAATGATGTTGTGGATGTGCACGGATTTGAAAGATTTTCTAAAGAGGCAGACAATAGAGAAAATGCAGATACTATGGAAGTTATTAATGATATCGAGGCGATTATACACATGACTACATCATCTAGTATTGATCTTTTTGATGGACTTCTAAAGAGTTACTTTTCAATGTCTCTAAAGTGTGGAGTAAATTTACAAACACTCTATAAGTTTTATATTGCTAAAAATGTACTAAATCAGTTTCGTCAAGACAATGGCTATAAAGAGGGAACATATAAGAAGATTTGGGGAGATAAAGAGGACAATGAGGTGATGTTAGAAATCATTGCAAGTCAAGATTTTAATGCAAAAGAGTTATATAACGAGCTTAATAAGGCATACAATAGCAAATGAGTGACACAATAGTTGTAAAAGCTGTAAAAGATTTTTTTACAGGAAAATTTCTTTTTATGTCATTAGCTCCATTTGTAGTACCAGTTATTTTAATAGGTGGATTTGTAGCATATGGAAGTAGTGAAATAATCACTCTTTTACAAAATGGAGCAAGTAGTGGAGATTTTTCATATATTGATGAAAGTGCATATCCTACACTAGCCTACATACTCAGTTTTACCATAGTTCATTGGATTATTATGGCATTATTTGTGCTATTTGGTACACTTGGAACAGTTTTGCTCTCCTTGATTATAGCGGTTATTACGGTTGGTTTTATGACACCTTTTATCGTAAAGAGTGTTAGAAAAAAATCTTATCCTTTGGTAGATAAGGGAAAAGAGACTGCTGTTTTTACATCTATATGGATGTTATTTAAGATTTTCTTGAAGTTTATACTTCTGTTTTTGTGTACTTTACCATTTTTGTTATTACCTTTTGTTAATTTTATGATTTTACAGCTTCCATTTTTTTATCTTTTTTATCAACTTATGATGCATGATTTAAGTACTGTTGGTGTAAGTCAAGATGCTACTAAGATTATACAAGAAAATAGAGTTTCGTTACTTGTTGTGATGTTAGTTTTCTTCTTTTTATCTCTTATTCCTATGTTTGGACTTCTTTTACAAGTGTTTTTTGTAGTATATTTAAGTCATTTTATTTTATCTAAATCATCTATAAATAGGACAGAAAGTAACATAATAGTAAAAGATAATTAATTAAGGGTTTTTAGAGGTGCCCTTTAATATAAAAATTTACTTTTAATTTAATATAATTATGGTATACTGCTCAACTTTTATTTTTTAGGATAGATTATGAAAAAAGAAATTTTATCATCTTTCCTAAGAGGCATTATACTATTTGGACTTTTTTTTAGTAGCTTAAATGCAGCTACTTTTTCTGACAAACAGATTGAAATCTTAAAAATAGTGCGAGAGGTCGCTCTTTCGTACCCAAATTCTACTGGTGAAACTTTTGAAAATACTGCCATGGCAATTGCTCTAACTGAGACAAGTGCAGGAGTATTTAAAATAGGTGACATTGGGAAAGACCCAAATATATTTAACGCTTCTTTAGGGATTATGCAAGTAAGACTTACAACAGCAAGGTTTTTAGCAAATAAGCTAGAATGGAAAGAGGTACAACAGATGAGTGATGTACAACTTGTCAACAAACTTCTTGGTGATGACAGATTTAATGCAACAATGGCAGTAAGATACATAGTATGGCTAAATGAGTATACAAAACATAACTACTTTAGAACAGTTAGTAGGTACAATGGCGGAAACTACAACCGACCCTACTATGGAAGAGTGATGAAAAATATGGTTCTTATAAGAAGAACTATAAAGTTTTAGCTATAGACAATACTGCGGCTTTTAGGAGTTTCAAAGAACTCAATCTTTGAGACTCTTACATCTATCTTAGCCATCTTTTTAGCGACAATTCTCATAAGCCATGTCGATATGTTCTCACTAGTCGGTACAAAATCAACTATAATATAACCTTCATACATCTCATAGAGATGTTCAGGCTTTCCCTTTAGTATCTCTAAATCTGGTCTTTTGAAATCATCTTTACATGCAATTAGATTTTGTTTATCTGCATAATCAGGCAACAATGTCTCAAAAAGTGGGTCATTGATATCGATGATAAACTTATGGTCTAGTGTAGAATCTAAAAAGTGCTTGAACCAGTTTAGGTGGTGAAAGTCCGTAACCATACCATCAATCAGCTTATCACTTGCAAGATAGACTATAAGTCTTCCTTGGTGACCGTGAAGATGGCGACATGCTAAGCAACTATCCATAGAAAATTCAACATCAAGAGTTTGTGACCATACTCTATGACCATAACAAAAGTCAAACTGTTTTGAGATTTCCCACTTCATAGGTTAAGCGTACATATCAAGAGTTGAGTTACTTGTTAGAGTCTCTTTTACACTCTCATTAGTTTTTTGTGTTTTTGTATTATCAAAAGAGGGTATATCTTTAGCTTGAGTTTGACCACTTTTAGATGAAACTTCTGCAGTAGTGCTTTTAGTTGCAGTGGTATCAGGTCTTCCAATTTGAATTTGACTACTATAAGGTGACTGAAATATGTAACTATTTACATTCATAATAATCTCCTTGTCAATTTTATGTTATTATACCACATATTTAGTTAAAGGTACTTATGTGTTAAGAGTAGTTGAGATATTTTACTCCATTCAAGGAGAGGGCAGTTTTAGTGGCTGTCCTTGTGTTTTTGTTAGACTCCATGGATGCAATTTAGATTGTAGTTGGTGTGATGAACCTCTACATAAAGGAAGTTATGAGAGCTTTACATCTAAAGAAGTTGTTGAAAAGATTTTAAAATTTCCTACAAAGTATATTGTCATAACAGGTGGAGAGCCTAGTCTCAATAACATTAATGATTTTATAGATGCTCTACATGTAGAGGGCTACCATGTTGCAGTAGAAACCAATGGCTACAGACTAGCAAATATAAAAAATGCAGACCATATCACATACTCACCAAAGGATTGGGATGCTCTACATGTAGAGGGTTTTAGTGAGTACAAGTTTGTAGTAGGAGTTGATAGTAAGATAGAAAAGATTTTGAACTTAAAAACTAAAAAAACTATATATATCCAGCCTATTAACTTTAAAGATAGAGTGAACAAAAAAAATACAGATTTTTGTATAGAGTTAGTGAAAAAGTACCCTCACCTTAGGTTGAGTGTACAGTTACATAAATATTTAGGAGTAGAGTAGTGAAAAGTTCAGCACTTATAGTTTTTAGTGGGGGACAAGATAGTACGACTTGTCTTGGTTGGGCAAAAAATCGTTTTGAAGATGTAGAGACTTTAACATTTGATTATGGGCAGAAGCATAGAGTAGAGATTTATCAGGCAAAAAAGATAGCCAATGCTTTAGATGTAAATAATTTTGTTTTAAACATAAATGCATTTTCACAGTTAAATGACTCAGCACTTATAGATGGAAGTCTAGATATCTCGAGTGCACATAGGTCCAAGCCAAATCTTCCTGCGTCTTTTGTTCCAAATCGTAATGCTATATTTTTTACTTTAGCCCACGCCTATGCTCAAAAACTTGGCATAGAAAACATCATAGTAGGTATCAATCAGACTGACTACTCTGGTTATCCTGATTGTCGTCAAAACTTTATAGAGGCATTAGAGCTCTCTTTAAATTTAGGAAGCGAATCAAATATAAAGTTTCATTATCCCCTTATTCATTTAACAAAAGCAGAAACATTTAAGATGAGTGAAGAAGAGGGAGTGTTAGATATTGTTATAGAAGAGTCTCATACTTGTTATAATGGTGACCATAACAGTAAAAATGAGTGGGGCTATGGGTGTGGTGAGTGTCCTGCTTGTGATCTTAGGGCTAAAGGCTGGGAAAAGTATAAAGAGGCTCTTTAGAGCATCTTTATACAGTCTTCTTTTGTAGTAATCATACACAAAAACTCATAGTCACTACCATAACAAGCCTCATAATAGTGGTTGATACCAGCAGGAATATAGATAAAATCACCTTTTTGGGCATGATACTCATTGTTACCAACCACAACTTTTGCTTCACCATCTAAAACATACTGTTGGTGTTGAATTTCGTTTGTATGGTTTGGCATACTTCCACCTGCTTGAATTAGAATTTTTCTTACTATAAAGTCTTTATCATCACTAGGTGTTAAAACTGAAATTTGGGCTTTTTGAGTTTTTGGTACACTATTTTTTTCAAATTCATCACTTTTTTTACAATACATATGAAATCCTTATTTTTTAGTATTGTACCATATTTTAGGCTTTTGAATAAGGTACATTAATTTTCTATTAATAGTTGGTTGGGATTTTGTTTAGCTAAAGAGTATATACTTTCATTACCAAAACAAAAACCTCCTTTTTGTAGATAGAACCTAATAGGTGTCCGAGTTGCCCGCTTCGGACACCTTTTTTTTTGCTCATAAATCTAAATCATAAAAATTCCTATTGACAAATTATTATTATTTATGCTATAATTCTTCAAATCAAAATAAGGAGCAAATATGCGTCAGTATGAGAGTTACAAATGTAGCAAATGTGGAAATATAGTAGAGGTGCAAAATGTAGGAGCAGGAACACTGAGTTGCTGTGGACAGGATATGGAGTGTATCACTGAAAATCTTACAGAGGTAAATCTTGCAAAAGCATTTGCAGGAGAGTCACAAGCGAGAAACAAGTATGAGTACTACGCAAAAGTAGCACAAAAAGAGGGATTTCGTGATATTGCAGAGCACTTTCAAAGAGCAGCTAACAATGAAAAAACTCATGCAAAATTAGAGTTAAAACTAAAAAATAAACTTTTCGGTGGACTTGAAGATGGTTTTGGAGATACTATAGCAAACTTAAAAGATGCAGTAGCAGGTGAAAGTTATGAAAACACTACAATGTACCCAGATTTTGAAGCAATTGCAAAAGCAGAGGGATACAAAGATGCAGCGACACTTTTTAAGGGAATCGGTAAGATAGAAGTTGAGCATGAAAATATGTATAAAGCACTTCTAAAAAGACTTGAAAATGGCGAAGAATTCGTTAGTGAAAATGGTGATGAAGCTTGGATATGTGAAGTTTGTGGACATATTCACTATGGAAAAAAAGCTCCAAAAGTATGCCCTGTATGTAAACACTCTCAAGAGTATTTCTCAAGATTTAACTCTCAAAAGTAAATTGAGTCAATACTGATTTAAGTGCATATACACTTAAGGAATTTCCAATGAGCTTATAAGATTGTCGTTTTGTAAGCTCATTTGGAAATATAAAATTATTTCCAAATCCCATTATATGAGCTATTTCTTCTGGCTCAAAAAGTCTTATACCATCTTTACATACAAGATATGCTCCAGAGTGCATCCATGCTTTTGAGTATGATGAGGTGAAGCAAGTTGAGTAGGTATTTTCTTTTTTTATATCTATGATTCTAAATCCATCTCTATATTTTTCTAGTTTATCTTTAGGGATTAAAAAAGGAGTTTTAGGCTCGCTTATGAACTCTTTTAAAGCTCTACATGTAGAGCTTAATTTTATAGGTTTTAGTAACTTTAGAGATGCTACAAGATAGTATCTCATACGCCTGTTTGGAATACCAAGCTCACTTGGACATAGAAGAATTTCGCTTATATTGTACCCATAGTTTTTAAGAGTTTTTACTAATAAGTCTCTTCCGCTTGAGTTTTTAAACCCCTCTACATTTTCAACCCCTATATGCAAAGGAGGGTTTATAGATACTGCTTTTAGTATATTTTTAAAGCTGTTTGTTCTTGAATCTTTTAGCTCTTTTTGATTACCTTTGCTAGTGTAGGGCTGGCATGGTGGTGACATCCACAAAAAGTCTATATCTTCAAGTTGAGAGTGACTGAATTTTTCAAGATTAAATTTTGTAGCTTTATGTTCAAAATTTGCATTGTAAGTTTGTAAGGCTGCATCATTTTGATCATATGCTCCTACAACATCAATGTCCAAATCTTCGCAAGACTTTGCAAAACCACCTATACCACAGTATAGTTCTAGTGCTTTTATTTTTTTAGACCGTATGATTTGAATGCCTCAACGATTTTGTCCATCTCTTTGCCTGAAAGGATAGTGGGTTCTCCAATTTGCTTTGCCATGATGTACTGTTTTGCTAAGTTTTCAACTTCTACTGCAAGCCAAAGTGCTTTTTTTAGACTATTTGCAACAGTTACTACTCCGTGGTTTGCAAGTAAGCATGCATTGTATCCATTGAGAGTTTTGATAACATTTTTAGATAATTGAGCTGTACCAAATGTAGCATATGGAGCACATGGAATCTTATGTCCTCCTCCAACTGCTACCATATAGTGATGGGCTGGTATATCTTGGTTGCATATTGCCATCGAAGTAGCATAAGTTGAGTGGTTATGAAGAACACAGTCTATCTCTGGTTTTGCTTTTAAGATATCAAAGTGAAAGTCTAACTCAGATGATGGAGGATACTCTCCCACCCAATCTTTTTTAGATGAAAATGGAACAAAAACTATATCTTTTGGTTTTAAAATATCGTATGAAACTCCACTTGGAGTTATAAGAATTCCGTCTTTATGCCTATGACTTATGTTACCAGATGTACCTTGGTTTATGCCTAAACTTTCCATCTTTAAACAAGTCTCTATAATCTCTTTTCTAATACTTAATTCACTCATGGGTATTACCTACTTATATTTAAATTGAAAACAAACCTATTGGATAGATAGTATCCAATACTATGTGCTATTTTTCTATGGTTCTTATCGTATACTAACATTTTTCTGATGATAACAGGGGTTCTGTTATCTTTTATATGCAGATATTTTTTTATCGTATCTGAGGGCATTTCTGCTAAAATCTCTTCTTGAGAGAGCACTATTTCTATATCTAGTTTTTTCTCTAAAAAGTAGTATAGTTTCATGATAGTTTTACTTTTTAGATCACTCTCTGTAAGATTTAAATCTGGATGAAAGTAACTCTCAACATAGAGCTCAGGCTCTAAGTATCCTTTAACCCTAGCGAGTTTAATTACTTTTTGATTTGGATCTAAATCTAGCTTTTGCATAGTCTCTAAAGGAGCTCTACATGTAGAGGTCTTATACATGAAGTTTTTGTATTCTCTGTTTTTTTGCTTCATATCTTCGTTAAAGCTATGCCAATTATTTAGCTCTGCTTTGATCTGTTTGTTATCTATATTTTTAAATGTGCCACGATTTTTTTTTCTTATTATTAGATTTTTGTTTATCAAGCCATACATGGCCTTTCTTACCGTATTTCTACTAATATTTAGTTTTTTAGATATTTCCAACTCATTTGGTAGTTTTTCTCCCAAGCTATAAGGCTCTTTAGAGAGCATACTGCTTATAACTTCTTCTACTTGAAAGTATAAAGGAGTTTTAGACTTTTTATCTATATTGTAGTTTGATAAATCCAATAAAACTCCTTTTGTATGAACTATGACCTTGAAAAGTCATATGGTGGTCGTATTATACCTTTTTCTGTTATAAATCCAGCTATCATTGAGTGGTCTGTAACATCAAATGCAGGATTGAAAACTTTTATGTCTTTAGGGGCAATTTGCTGACCTTTTATATATATAAGCTCCTCAGATCCCCTCTCCTCAACAACTATGTCATCTCCACTTTTTGAGGCGGTATCTATAGTTGAGTATGGACATGCTATATAAAATGGCACTCCATAGTGAGCGGCATTTATAGCTAGAGATGATGTGCCTATTTTGTTCGCAGCATCTCCATTGTTTGCAACTCTATCAGCTCCAACAATAATCAGATTTACTCTTCCTAAACTCATAAGATAAGATGATACACTATCAGCTATCATGGTTGTATCAATGCCAAATTTGTTAAGTTCCCAACATGTGATTCTAGCACCCTGCAAGAGAGGTCTTGTCTCACTTGAATAAGCACTAAATCTTAAACCACTGCTCCATGCAACATACATTGGGGCTAAAGCAGTACCAATGCCACCAGTCGCAAGTGCTCCCGCATTACATAGTGTAAGAACACCATCACCTTTACCTATGAGTTTTGAGCCATACTCTCCTATAGCTCTACATGTAGCTATATCACTATTGTGAATAGCAATTGCCTCAGTTTTTAGTAGATTGTAAAGCTCTTTTGAAGTTCCATCTTTTGGAAAATTTGTAGCTACTAAGGAGAGCTTTTTAAGAGCCCAACTGAGGTTAACAGCAGTTGGTCTAGAACTATTTAGATACTCTGCATTTTTATATGTAAGTTTTAAAAATTCGTCTAAACTTAGATGTGTTGAATCTTTTAAACTAATAACAAGTCCATAGGCACCTGCAATTCCTATAGCAGGTGCACCTCTTACTTTTAAGAAGTATATAGACTCATAAACTTGCTCTAAGCTTTTTTGCTCCTCAAAAATACTTTGAGTAGGAAGTTTTGTTTGGTCTAAGATAAAAAATCTATCTTTATCATCAAAATATAGAGCCTTAGGTATAGCATCTAAAAGTTTTTCAGCATTTGCATCCATCTTTAAAATAGTCCTTTGGTATCCATAGGAATCCAAGGATATGTTAGTACATCAACACTATTAAACTCAGGGAATTTAGCTCTAAGTTGTTTCATGTTTTTGATGTTTTTTGCTTTTAAATCTTCAGCTGTAAAAAGCATAGGTGGAATTAGTATATCTTTTGGTATGTCAATTTTTGCCACTTTAAGTGCTATTGCTCTTACTGAAACAGCACCTATTGCTGCTGGATTTGTTGCAGCTGTTGCAGCCCATGGGCTATCTTTTTTTATCATCTCTCTTATGTCTTGAGTTGATATATCTGCAGTGTATACCTTAGCTTTGTCTTGCATTCTTAATTCTCTAAGTGCTAAAACCACACCCTTTCCTAATTCATCATATGGAGCAAAAAATGCATTTATACTTGGATTTGCTCTTAAAACAGCTTTAACTTGATCGGCATTTTTTGAGGAAATAGGAGATTCAAGAGTTCCTGTTTTTACAATTTCTTTGATTCCTGGGTACTCTTTTTTGATTTTTTTCCAACTTCTATCTCTTTTATCTAGTGGTAAAATTCCTGCAATATTTACATAGCCAACATTTGCCTTTCCATTAAAATCTTTTACCATTGCCTTAAGTGCCATCATTCCTAAAAGCTCATCATCTTGCGCTATTTGAGTAATAGCTGGATTTTTAAGATCAACATCAAATGCCACAACCGGTATACCCGCTTTAACTGCATCAGCTGCTGGTTTAGTCATAGTTTCACTTAGTCCATGATCTATAATGATTCCATCAACTCCCATATTGATTGCTTGGTAGACAAAACTTGCTTGTGCTTGGTTATCCATGCTCTTACCAAAAACAGTAAGCTTTATGCCCATCAAATCAGCTTGGATTTGAGCTCCAGCTCTATAAGTCTGCATAAACTCACCCTCAGTCATCTGTCTTATCAGTGCGATATGAACTTTTTTTGAACCATCAAATGGAGCAGGAGCCCCCTTTAAACCTTTTGCTAACGCTGTGTTTGCACCAAAAAACATGCCCAATACGATTGAACATACAACTAATAACTTTAACTTCATCTAATCTCCTTTTGATTTGATTTATTTTATATCTCTGATTTTGATAGCCCAAATGTAAATATGAGAGCTGCAACTAGAACTAATCCTTTGATAAAATCTTGTGTATAGTATGGAAGTGATAGCATTGTTAGCCCATTTAATAGCATACCTATAAATATAACTCCAACTACTGTACCAAATGCGTTTGGCTTTTTAACACCTAAAACTGCAAAACCTATAAGTGCTGCTGCAACTGCATCCAAAAGAAGTCCACCTCCACTTGTAACATCTCCTCTTCCTATTCTTGCTGCAAGAAGTATGCCACCTAGTGAAGCAATCGTACCAGAGATAACATAAGCTGCAATCTTATATCTTTCTACATTTACCCCCGCAAGTTTTACTGCCTTTTCATTTCCTCCTATGGCATATAGAATTCTTCCCCACTTTGTATACTGAAGTATAAAGTAGGCAACTATTGCTAATAGAGCAAAAGCTATAACAGGGATTGGTATAAGGTCAAAAAGTCGTCCTTGTCCTAAGAATAAGAATTTTTCTGCGAACTCTCCCTCAGCTTCTGTTCCATCTGCTAACATCATTCCTGTCCCTATAGACATACCAGCTGAAGGGATTAGTTGAAGTCCTTGAATTAGAAACATCATTCCTAGCGTTGCTAGAAGATCTGGAATTTTTGCTTTTACTATAAGAAGTCCGTTGACAAGACCTATAGAAAAACCGGCAAGTAGAGCAAATATGATTGCATACATATAGTTTAGATTTAGCACAACCATAACATATGAAGAGACCATAACACAGATAGCTGCAGTCGAGCCAATAGAAAGGTCAAAACCATCAACTATAAGAGTAAAAGTAACTCCAATTGCAAGTATGCCCACTATGGTTACACTAAGAAGAATTGAGAACATATTTGACCAACTCCAAAAAGAGCTCTCAAGTAGTCCAAAACCCAAAAATGAACCCGCCATTACTATCAAAAAACCGTATTTTATGGCAAATGCTATAAATTTTTCCAATCAAAATCCTTTTTTATTCTTGAGTTATTAAGCCAAGAAGTTTATCTCTATCTATTTGTGAAGTCTTTTCTTGATGTAGAATTCTACCTTTGTTCATCACTATAATTTTATCTGTTACATCCATAAGTTCGTCTATATCACTTGAGATGAGCAGGACGCAACTATCTTTAGTACTCTCTCTAAGATATGCATTTATATCTTTTCTTGATTTGATATCAACACCTTGAAAAGGCTCGTCAAGTATGACAATGTTATGCTTCATCAAAAGCCATCTTGCAACTACTACTTTTTGCTGATTGCCACCTGAGAGTGAATCTATGCTTGAGAGATAGTTTTCGCATTTTATGCCCATGCTGTTTATCATTCTGTTTGCATTATCTATCTCTGCTTCCTTCTTTAAGATTGCTTTTTTTGAAAAATAGTCTAAAAATGGTAGCGTTATATTGTTTTTTATGGACTCATCAGGGAGAATTGCATTTACTGCTCTGTTTTCTGGTACCATGTGTATACCACTCTTTATGGCATGAGATATGTTTTTTATATCTATACTTTCTCCATTTACTATAATCTCACCACTAATTGGTACTCTTATGCCAAAAAGAGTTTCGGCTAGTTCAGTTTTTCCTGCACCTATAAGACCAATAAGTCCTGCAATTTCACCTTCATAAAGTTTTATATTTATTGGATTACTACTTCTGTCTATTACTAAGTTTTTGAGCTCTAATACTACTTTTTTATCTTTACTGTCATAGTCATAATCACTTGGTATAGAAGTCTCTATATCACCTACCATGGCATTTACTATTTTTGAAACATGAAGTGGTTTTTGAAGAAGTCCACCAAATTTTCCATCTCTTATAACCCCAACTCTATCAGATATTCTTTTTATCTCATGAAGATAGTGAGATATATATAGTATAGAAACTCCTTCATCCTTAAGTCTATAAAGTGTTTCAAAAAGCACTTCAGCTTCTTTGTCTGATATAGAAGATGTCGGCTCGTCTAGTATGAGGAGTTTTGGTTTTTTTGCAAGTGCTCTTGCTATGGTTATCATCTGTTTTTCACTCTGGGTTATATCTTGTATATTTTGTTTCATATCAAGATGTTCTATACCCATCTTTTTTGCTATCTCTATCGCCTCTTTTTCTATATTTTTTTGATTATATACAAAATTGGCTTCTGGAGATACAATCTGCTCTAAAGCTAGATTTTCTGCTACACTCATGTTTTGGACTATGCCTTGTTCAATACTTTGATGAACTACTTGTATACCTGCTTCATAAGCATCTCTTGGAGAGTTGAAATGTACAAGTTTATCATCTATATATATCTCCCCATCATAGTCAGGATAGTATCCGCATAAAATCTTGATAAAGGTTGATTTACCAGCACCATTAGCACCAACTAGTGAGAAAATCTCTGAGCTAAAAAACTCAAAACTCACATCACTTAGGGCTTTGGTTGCTCCAAATGTTTTGCTTATATTGACTGCTCTTATGAGTGGTTTTCTCTGCATTAGTGCTCATTTTTTATTTTTATTAAGTTTATAACTTCATCTATAGATGTAAAATTTGATACTATGAGCTCTGATGCAGCTTCGAGAACTTTTTTCTCTATTTTTGCTCTTTTTTCTAAGTCTTTTATATCTGCTATATCTGCAACTTTTGCAAGTCCTACAGTTCTTCTAAACATCTCACAAGATGCAAAGCCTACAGTATCTTTAAATATATCTGCTATAAATTTATCAACAAAGTATTCGAAGTCGGACATTCCATTTGGATAGTCAAATTGCAGAGATTTTTGTTTTTTCTCATGAGTTAGCATATTTGATTTGAATTTAGTTGCAAACATCTGCCATGTATCTTTTATATTTGTTACTATGTACTTTTTATATGTTTTATCATCTTTGGAGAAGTAAGACATGATTAGATTTGCAATATAAATACCAACATCAAATCCAATAGGACCATAAAATGCAAATTCGGGGTCTATAACATAAGTTTCATTTTGATTTAGCATGATACTTCCACTATGTAAATCACCGTGAAGTAGTGATTGTGATTTAGTCATAAATTTGTGTTTCATCTCTAATATAGCTACTTTTATAGCTCTATTTTGCCTAAAACTTTTTACTATACTTATATCTAGTTTTGGATTATACTCGTTGGTTGGGTTATCTTCATATGGGTGTGTAAATATAAAATCTTCAGTTATTTTGCAAAGTTCTATGTTTATAAACTTCTTAACACTTTGCTTTTTCTTCTCACCACCTAAGTAAAAGTCTGATGTATAAAAAAGAGTATCAGCTAAAAATGTAGACATATGTTCACTAAGAAGTGGAAATTGAACACCAGCTATCATCTCACCTCTTAATATCTTATGCTGATTTAGATTTTGCATAACAACTACTGACATCTCATGAGAGCCATAGAAAATTTCAGGCACAAACTTAGGGCATATCTCTTTTTCTATTTTCAAAGCCTCAATTTCAAAGCTCATTCTCTCTCTACTAAGAGGGTGTTCTTCACCTACACACCGAAGATAAGGGACGGCCTGTTTTAATATAACAGATTTTTTTGGACCATTTACTATGTAAACAAAGTTAAGATTACCATCACCAATCTCTGAGATATCTAATATATCAGTTGACTGCTCGGGTTCCAAAAGGAGAGATTTTATCTCATCTGTTTGGTCTATATACTCTTTTATAAGTTCATTGTTTAACACTTTGTACATAATGTTCCTTTATAGATAAGTTATGTAGGTACATAACTATCATATATCAGATAATATTAAATTAAAATTAAACTTAATATATAAATGAAGATAATATATACGGTATGTAAAATTTACACAGATATAAAAAGCATATACCCTTTAAAAAGTTCAGATATTCCGTAGATTACAACAGCTATTGCTGCTATTTTGATAAATAATCCTCTTGTGTCTGTATTTTTTAAGATACCTACAAAAAATCCTAGTGAGAATAGGGCAGGTATGGTGCTAAGACCAAATATTAGCATAACTAAAGCTCCATGAAGAGGGTTTGCAGTAGATGCTGCATTGACTACAAAAAAGTATACAAAACCACAAGGTAGTAGTCCATTTAGGAGTCCTAAAGAGTAAAAACTGGCATATGACTTTGATTTGATGAGAGTTTGAAAAACTTTTTTGTACCATTTGGCATTTGAAAGACTGTGTTCTATAATGGTCAAAAATTTTATCTGTCCTACTAAAGAAAGACCTGTTAAAACCATGACAACACCAACTACCATCTTGAGTACTCCATTCATAGTGCCATCAAAAGCAAAAGCAGAGCCAAGATAGCCAAACAGTACTCCCATAGCTACATAAGTAGAGACTCTCCCAAAAGAGTATAGTAGATGAGAGATAGCTTGTCTACGCCTTGATGTTTTTTCATCAATTTTTGCACTACTATATGCTACTACTATACCACCACACATACCAATACAGTGTCCAAAAGAGCCTAAAAATGCTATAGTGATTATAGATATGATATTTATTGTTTCCATTTGGAATTATACTCTTTTTTGTAAAATTTTACTTTTATATTCTATCTCTTTGATAACATCTATTTTGTACTTACTATTAAGATGTTTTTTTAAAGCTTTAATTCTATATGAATCTATAAGAGGAGTTGTAAATGAGAGTTGGTTACAATGCCCTGCTTGTTTGGTTATAAGCTCTTTATCTATAAGTTTTATCTGGTACTCTAGTAAAATTCTTAACCACAAATCATAATCCTCGCATACACATAGATTTTCATCAAAAAGTCCGACTTCATCAAAGATAGATTTATGAGCAAAAAAAGTAGAAACCCCTATCTTGCAAGTTCTAAGTGAGTTGAGGAAAGTAGGTTCCTCTTTTTTAAGATGCTTTTTTTTGTTTACAATTTTTCCGTTTCGTATCCATCTCTCATCTGTAAAAGAGGCTTTTATGTTTGGGTTGTCTACATGTAGAGCTACTTGTTCTTCCATTTTATCTTTGTGCCACAAATCATCAGAGTCCAAAAAAGCTATCCACTCGTGTTTCGCATTTTTTATCCCTAGATTTCTTGCACTTGAAACTCCTCTGTTTTTTTGGTAAATATAAAGAATATTTTCATTTTGAAGTAGCTCTTTGGTATCATCAGTTGAGCCATCATCAACGACGATTATCTGCTCTACATGTAGAGATTGATTTTGTATACTTTTTATGGCTTTTAGTACAAATCTAGCACGGTTATATGTGGGTATGATGACGCTAATTTTCATGAAAAATATATACTAAAAGTTGAACCGCTATTTTCTTCACTTTTTATTTTTAACTCAAAATTATGAAGTTTAAGTATGTTTGAGACGATAGAAAGTCCAAGACCTAGAGAGTTGTTCCATGTATTGTTAGTAACTCTATAAAACTTTGTAGTTATTTTTTCTAACTCTTTTTTATTTATACCTATACCACTATCTTGGATGCTAATGTATCTAGGAGTTAATTCAATATAGAGGTCATCTTCAGAGTATTTTAGCCCATTTTCAATAAGATTTGATATTGCAACTTCCATAAGTGTATGGTCTGCTTGAATGGTTACTTCATCCGTGTTTTGAAATATAATGTTTCTATGTTTGAAATTTTGCTTAAAGTCCTCTATGTTTTGAGTAACAAGTTTTGTAAGGTTTACAGAGCTAAAAGTTGGAGATAATTTTTTTTCATCAAGCCTAACAGAGAGTCTTAATTTGTCTATAAGCAAAGATAATTTTTCTCCATTGTTATGTATTTTTTTTAGGAATTTTTCTTGTATATTTGGATTTATATTTTTATCATCCAAAAGAGTTTGGGAGTATCCATTGATGACAGAGATAGGGTTTTTAAACTCGTGAGAGATAGCTGAGATTATATCATCTTTTTGTGAGTTTGCTTTTTTTAATTTCAAGGTATATTTTGCTTTTTGTCTATCTTGTTTTATTAAAATTCTTGCTATTTTTGTTAAAAGTGATGTTATTTGCGAAAACTCTTGAGAAAAATCAGATTTAATAAACGAGTCTTTTTTCTTTTTGGTTAAATCAAGTAAAAATTTCAGAATTCTTTTCGTTTCATTTTCAAGTTTTACGCTAATTTTATATGCTATATAAAAAGCAATTGCAAGAAAAACTACTAGAGCAATTATAACTTTTAGAGCTAGAGAAATTAGCTTTTCATTAATTTCACCAATCTCTTTTGCCATTCTTATGTAGATATTTTGTTTATTAAACTTAAACATTTTAGCAACATATAGGAGTTCTTTATCTACTGTTTTAGAGTGTCTAATTACCTGACCAAAGGGGTTGTCTTTCGCTTCCATGATTTCAGGTCTATATTTATGGTTGTCCATACTGTTTTTATCTTTGTCAGATTCTGCAAGAACTTTTCCCTCTTTATCAATAATAGTTACTCTAATATGGTTAAGATTTTTAATTTTTTTTACAAGTAGATCAAGGTTTTTAGTTTTATCAATTTGTAAAGAGAAAATATTTATATTTTGTAGTAGAGAATTATTTGTTTGTTGTATATATATATCTTTAAGCCAAATATATATTATACTCCCTAGTACAACAAATAGCAGTACAAATAGTACAATAAACTTTCTAAAGTATATTTGGTGGAGTTTTAGCATATTTAAGCTGATACTCTAGCTTGATTTAGGTTATGCATAACATATAGCCTTCACCTCTAATAGTTTTTATATACTCTTTTTTGCCACTTGGGTCTATTTTCTCTTTTAATCTTTTTATTGCTACATTAACTGTTTTAGATTGTTTGTCATAACTATTTCCCCACACCTCTTGTAGAAGAGTGTCTCGGCTAAGTAGTATGTTTTGGTTTTTTATAAAAATAGCTAGAAGTTTTTTTTCGAGAGAGGTTAGTTTAACTTCGATACCATCTATAAAAAATGCTTTGTTGATTTGATGATATGTAATATCTCTATATTTTATTACATCTTGAGTCTTGTTTACTCTCTTCAATAGAGCCTTAACTCTAGCTTTAAGCTCAAGTGTGTCAAAAGGTTTAGTTATATAGTCATCACCACCCCTATCAAAACCTTCAAGTATGTTTTGAGAACTATCTTTTGCACTTAAGTATATAACAGGAGTATTGTAGCCTTTTTTACGAATCTCTTTGATAAAGATGGACCCTTCTCCAGAGGGAAGATTTCTGTCCATCAAGATAAGATCAATCTTTTCTTCATCTAAAATTTTGTCTACATGTAGAGTATCTAAACAGCAAATACACTCATGTCCATCACTGCTTAGAGTATACTCTAACAGGTCTAATATATCTTCTTCATCTTCAACTATTAAAATGGTATACATGTTTAATTATACCTTTTGCAAAGTTCCACCAACCTTAATATAGACAAGTAAGTTAGCAATACTAATAGTTCTATCTGCGATTTTAGCACTTTTTCTAAAGGCTCTTAGTATTCTATGAATTTTTTCAAAGTCATCTGATTTTTTAGCACTGTTAAGGATATTTTTTTCTAAAAGTTCATATAGATCATCTGTTTTATTTTCCTCTATAAGAACATCATTAAAACAGTCTTGTAGTTCATCTTGATCATCAATATTTATCATATCATTCATAATTTTTAAGGCTCTAATGGTTGAATTTTGAAGAGGTATTGCATACTCATTGATTGTATTTATATCTACATCTTCACATACATCAATAAAACCTCTTATAAAGCTTCTAGTATTTGTTGATGCTCTTTGTAGTTCTGTTGTAATCTTTAAGTAGCTTACCACCTGTCTTAAATCTCTTGCCTCTGGAGCATAAAGTGCAAGAAGTTTTATAATACTGTTATCTATATCATTAGTTTTATTGCTTATGTTTTTTATGTGTGATTTAGCATTGCTAAACTCTTTCTTGTCACATGTTTTTATAGCATTTAAAATCAACTCATTTGCTTTTAGTAGTCCACCTGAGAGCTCAAGTATAGCTTCTTTTACACTTTGTAGCTCTTTATCATAATTTTTTATCATCCGAATCTCCCTGTTATGTAGTCTTCTGTCTGTTTTTGGCTTGGATTTAAGAAGATAGTTTCTGTTTTATCAAACTCAACTAAATCACCTAGGTACATAAATGCAGTATAGTCACTAATACGGCTTGCTTGTTGCATGTTGTGGGTAACAATAGCAATGCTAATATCTTTTTTAAGTTCTACTAAAAGCTCCTCAATGGCCCCTGTACTTATAGGGTCAAGTGCTGAAGTAGGCTCATCAAAAAGCAAAAGATCTGGCTTAACAGCAACTGCTCTTGCAATACAAAGTCTTTGTTGTTGTCCACCACTTAGGCCCATTGCAGATTCGTTTAATCTATCTTTAACTTCGTTCCATAGTGCACTTCCCTTTAGTGCTTCTTCAACTTTTTGTGCTAGTTTGGCTTTGTCTTTAACGCCTGCAATCTTAAGACCATATGCTACATTATCAAATATACTCATTGGAAATGGTGTAGGTTTTTGAAAAATCATACCAACTTTTTGACGAAGTTCTATAAATTGATTCTCTTTTTTTATCTCTAGTATATCTTCCATACTGCCAGCTTTATTTTGCAATAAAATTTTACCATCGTAGGTATTACCAGGATAGAGATCGTGAATTCTATTCATAGCTCTTAAAAGAGTTGATTTTCCACATCCACTAGGTCCTATAAGTGCTGTTATCTTGTTTTTTTCTATTGGTAAGTTAATGTTTTTCAATGATGGTTCTGTTGCACTAGCATATGTAAAACTAAACTTCTGTATATTCATTATCATGTGTTTAACCCTTATTTCTTGTTATAAATCTACCTGTTAGGTTTATGATAAGAACCATAACAGTTAGTATAAATGATGCAGCCCAAGCTAAATCTCGACTAGCCTTTTCAGGCTCATTTGCTAAGTCATATATGCTTACGGTTAGAGATGGAAATGAGCTAGTTAAATCTAGACTAAAATAGTTGCTCGTTTCACTTGTAAAAAGAAGCGGTGCAGTCTCTCCTACAATTCTAGCAAATGCTAGTAAAACTCCAGTCATAATTCCTACTTTTGCAGATTTTATGACGATATCTACAATAACCTTATACTTACTAGCTCCAAGTGCAATGCCAGCCTCTCTTAACTCTTTTGGAACAAGGGAAAGCATACTATCTGTCGTGTTTATGACAATAGGAATCATCATAATCGCAAGTGCAATTGACCCTGCAAATCCACTAGTTCCACCAGTTGGAACTACAATAATTGCATACACAAAAGCACCAATTACAATTGATGGAGCTGAAACCATGATATCGCTTAGGTTTCTAATAAGCTCTGCATATTTTCCTCTTCCATACTCTCGTATATAAATTCCAGCTACCATGCCAAGAGGAATTCCTATGACACTTGCAATTGCTGCTAATATCAACTGACCTACTATAAGGTTTCTTAATCCGCCATTGATAAGGTCAGTTAAAAACAAATTAAAGTGGAATGAACTAATTCCTTTAACAAAAAGTGTGATTAAAATCCATCCTAAAAATGCCAATCCAATCAAAGCCGAAAGAGTTGAAAGTCCAAGAACAAAACGGTTTATTAGTAGCCTCATTTTCTAACTCCTCTTAAAAAGTAAAATTTAGCAATAGATATAACAGTAAAACTGATAACAAAAAGTATGAGTGCTAGATAGAAAAGCGCACTCTCTCCGAGACCGTTTGCTTCACCAAAGTTATTTGCCATAGCTACTGGTATAGATACAGTTGGAGAGGTTATGCTTGAAGGTAGTGAAAAGATAGATCCAATCAAGAATGCAACTGCCATAGTTTCACCCAAAGCTCTTCCGAGGGCTAATATGATAGATCCGATTATGCCAACTTTTGAGTATGGAAAGATTATGTCTTTTATGACCTCAAATTTTGTAGCACCTAATGCATAGGCTGATTCTTTAAGAACATCAGGTGTTGTATTCATGCTGTCTCTTGTAACTGCTGCCATAAATGGGAGAATCATTACTCCTAAAACAAGCCCTGCTGTAAGAAGGGAGACCTGATAGCCACCAAAAAGGTCAGATATAATGGGTGCAAAATAGTAAAGTCCCCACATACCAAAGATAATACTAGGAATAGCAGCAAGAAGCTCAATAGCAATCCCAACAATGTGAGATATATTTTTTGGGGCAATCTCAGCTAAAAATACTGCAATTCCCATAGCAATTGGTAGAGCAAATACAAGTGCAATTAGAGTAGAAAGAAGAGTACCAACAATAGGAATAAAACCACCAAATATAGTTTTAGTAGTTTTTGTATCTGAGTGTTCATCCTCATCTATTATCATCTCATCACCAGTTGTTATGATATCTTCATTTATCTCAGCTGATTCTGCTTGGTTTGTAGGTGCTACTTCATCGTTAGCTAAACCTTCTATAGCTACTTCTTGATTCCATACAGGATTTGTTATAAATCCTAAACCAAACTCATCTATAGCAGGCTTAGAGGCATTAAAAAGCGTGATAAATATACCCAAGAGTATAACTAAAACAAGAGATGCACTAGCAAGCGAAATTTTTTGAAAGAGTTTTTCCATACATCAGATCCTTATAATTTAGTGTAATTATACAAAAAAAATATTACAAGTTGATTACAGCAAATATAAACATATTTTTGTTTGATAGTTTAGTTTAATT
>JALSME010000035.1 GCA_026987955.1 Sulfurospirillum sp. | reverse complement strand
TTGAAAACTGTAATTTTCACAGTTAATTAACCCTGCCAAATTTCAAAATAATAATAAAAGTGTGTAAATAAGTTATATGCAAATTTAGCATATTTTTTCTTTTGATAATAATTTCTAAAATTATGAAAAATAGGCTATTATGTAGGTACATATATAATTATAAGGAGATAGTATGGCAGATAAAATTTATCGCGTAAATATGAACGATATGAGTTTTAAGATTGAAGATGTTCCAGCTGACTGGATGGGACTTGGAGGTCGTGGACTTACTTCAACAATCGTTGCGGCTGAAGTTGATCCAGAGTGTCACCCTCTTGGACCAAATAACAAGATGGTTTTTGCTCCAGGTCTACTTTCTGGAACAAGTGCAGCAAACAGTGGAAGAAACTCTCTTGGTGCAAAGAGCCCTCTTACAGGTGGTATCAAAGAGAGTAATGTTGGTGGTACTATTGCAGGTATTATGGCTAAACTTGGCGTAAAAGCACTGATAATTGAAGGGATTCCTGAAGATGATTCTACTTTTTATCATGTCCATGTAAGTAAAGAGAAAGTGGAGATTACAGCTGTTCCTGAGCTTGTTGGCAAAGACAACTACTTTGTACTTGATGCTATGGAAGAAAAATATAACAAAAAAGTAGCTGTCATGACCATTGGTCGTCCAGGTGAGATGAAAATGCTCGTTTCAAATATATCTGTTCGTGACCCTAAAGGCAAACTAAGAAGTCATGGTCGTGGTGGACTTGGTGCTGTTATGGGCTCTAAAAAAATCAAATGTATCACTGTAGATGCTGAAAACTACAAAGAAGTAACTTATGCAGATAGCGATAAGTTTAAAGCTGCTAGTAAAGTTTTTACTAAAGCACTTCAAGAAAACCCAATTAGTGGTGAAGGACTTCCTGCATTTGGTACAAATGTACTGGTTAATATTATTAACGAAGCTGGCGGATTACCTACTAGAAACTTTAGAACAGGTAGTTCAGAAAATGCAGAAGCTATTTGTGGCGAGACTATGGCTGAAAATATTAAAGAGAGAGGTGGAAGTACAACTCACGGTTGCCATGCAGGTTGTGTTATACAATGCTCTCAAACTTATAATGACAAAGAAGGAAACTATCTAAGTTCAGGTTTTGAGTATGAAATGATTTGGGCTTTTGGTGCAAACTTAGGTATCAATGATTTAGATTTGATAGCTGAAATAGATGCTCTTATGGATGATTTAGGACTTGATGCTATTGAAATGGGTGTTTGTCTTGGACTTGCTGTTGATGCAGGAATCTTAGAGTATGGTGATGGCAAAGAGGCATTCAGACTTATTAAAGATGAGTTAGCAAACGGTACTCCAATTGGTCGTATACTTGGAAGTGGTACTGGAAATCTTGGTAAGATTTATGGACTTGTAAGAGTTCCTGTTGTTAAAAACCAAGCAATTCCTGCATATGAGCCTAGAGCTATTAAAGGTCAGGGAGTAACATATGTTACAACTCCAATGGGTGCTGATCATACTGCTGGATATGCTGTTGCTACAAATATTTTAAATAGTGGTGGATATGTTGATCCTTTAAAGAAAGATGGTCAAGTAGAACTTGCTCGTAACCTTCAAATTGCTTCAGCAGCAGTTGACAGTACAGGTATGTGTATATTTGTAGCCTTCCCTGCTCTTGATGATCCTGCTTGTTTACCTGCACTTATAGATATGTTAAATGCTAGATTTGGTATAAATCTATCAGGTGATGATGTTACAAACCTTGGTAAAAATATACTAAAAATAGAGCATGAATTCAATCTTAAAGCTGGTCTTTCAAGTGCTGATGATAGAATACCTGAGTTTATGAAGTATGAAAAACTCCCTCCTCATGATGTAGTTTGGGATTTTACAAATGAAGAGATAGATGAGTTCTGGAACTTCTGATGAGTAAAAGCATTAATATTACGCTAAAACTGTTTGCACAGTATAGAGACGATAGATTTAAGGTAGAGCAAAGAGTTTATGAGCGTGGTACTACTGCTCAAGATATACTAGATGAGCTAGGTATTAGTGAACATAGACTTCCACTTGGTGTTTTAATGGTAAATTCAAGACATGAAAAAGAAGAATATGTCTTACAAGATGGTGACATAGTTGCCCTCTTTCCTAAGGTTGGAGGGGGTTAATTCCCCTTCTCTACCTTTTTTGCTCCAAGCATAAGGCGATATGAGCCAGGAGTCCCAGGAGGGACGAATGCAACTCTATCGCCATCTTTTAGTCTAGTATCTTTTGGAAGAACCTTGCCATTTATAAAAACAAACTCAACTTTGCCCTTTTGAAATCCAAGATTGTCTATAAGCTCATTTGCCGTACAATCTTTAGGAATTTCCATTATGTGATTAACAAAAGGAATATTTCGTTTTTTCAAGTGTTCTCTTAAAAAAGAGAATGCATTAAATGTAATTTTTATCATAATCTAATGATATCATATAAAGGATTATAATGCTAGAAGAAGTTATAGAAAACATAAAAAAAGACTCAATTGAGAATTTTTTACCATATGAAGTTGAAAAAAAGATTTGCAATACATATGAAATGTCATATAAAGAAGTGGAACAAATAGCACTTAAGATGAACATAACACCACTAAGATACAAAAGAAATCAAACCACTATATCGCCCTCTTCTCAACTTAAACTTCTAAATTCACATGTAGCTATCGTAGGCTGTGGTGGTTTAGGGGGTCATATTGCAGAGATTTTAACTCGTATTGGGGTTGGGAAATTGAGTCTATTTGACTTTGATATATTTGAAGAACATAACCTAAACAGACAAAATTTTTCAAATATTAATGCTCTTGGTAAAGAGAAAGTGATAGTTGTCAAAAATGGCATAGAGGCAATAAACCCTGCTCTACATGTAGAGGCATATATACATAAATTTAAACCTTTTGAAGATTTCAATATGATAAAAGATGCCAATATTGTTATTGATGCACTTGACAACCCTCAAACAAAGTTAGAGCTAGCTAAAGTTTGCAAAGACAATAGTATAGACTTTATACATGGTGCAATTGCTGGCTTAAATGGTCAGTTCACAACATGCTCTACACTAGAAAATTTATATAGAGATGGATCATCTGGAATTGAGTCTAGCATTGGAAATCCTGCATTTTCTGTTACATTTGCAGCGTCTATACAGAGTGCAGAAGCAATTAAAAAATTACTAAATTTAGGTGAATGCCTTGAAGATAAGATTTTGATTACAAATCTTTTAGAAAATGAATTCATTATTCTATAAGGCATATATTTCTAAATCTCAATTTGAGCTTCATATCCGTTTTTATTTAACATTTTCATAACTTTATTTTGATGATCTTTACCTTTTGTTTCTAAAACAATAGTGATTTTAGCATCACCATATGAAAGCTTTGTTGATGTTCTATCATAGTCTATCTCAATGATGTTAGCATTAGCTAGTCTTAGAGTATCTGTAAGACCCATTAAAGCACCAGGTTTATCTATCAGTGTAATAAGAAGTTTCATTTTTCGATGGGATTTTATTAAACCTTTTTCTATAATAACAGAAAGCATTTGAACATCTATATTTCCACCACTCAAGACTGCACCAATTTTAGAATTTTTATTAAATTTAAATTTATTATGCATAATTGCAGCTACACTAGCAGCACCACCACCCTCTACAACTAACTTTTGTCGCTCTAAGAGAAACAAAATTGCATTTGCAATCTCTTCATCATCTACTTGCACGATTTCATCTACACACTCTATAATATGCTCAAGATTATTTTGGCTTACATCTCTAACAGCTATACCATCTGCAATTGTTCTAACACTTTTTGAGTTGATTACTTTTTTTGCTTTAAAAGATTCATACATAGCACTAGCACCACTTGCATTTACACCTATGATTTTTATTTTAGGATCAAGCTGTTTTATAGCACTTGCAATTCCACTAATAAGCCCTCCTCCTCCGATTGGTACAACTATAAAATCTAAATCATTAACTTCATCTAACATCTCCAAAGCAACAGTTCCTTGTCCTGCAATAACTTTTTCATCTTCAAAAGGATGTATAAAAGTCAAGTCATTTTCTCTTGCATAGTCCAACGCATATGAATATGCTTCATCATAGTTATCACCATGCAAAATCACTTCTGCACCTAAATCTTTGGTACCAGTTACTTTTAAAAGAGGAGTAGCTTCAGGCATGATAATTGTAGCTTTTATGCCAAACTCTCTTGCACTGTAACCTACACCTTGTGCATGATTACCTGCACTTGCTGCTACTACCCCCTTTAACCTCTCCTTTTCATTTAATGATGCAATTTTATTGTAAGCACCACGAATTTTGTATGCACCTGTTAGTTGCAGGTTCTCTTTTTTTAAAAATACTTTTGTTTGTGTCTCTTCGCTAAGTATTGGAGCATAAACAAATGGTGTTTTGTTTACTATTTTACCTATTTTTCTTTTTGCTTGAACTATTTCGCTTAGTGCTATCATTAGTTAAATATCCTATTATGTTCTATTTTTGTACATTTGTTTTGAACAGCAATCATGCCGTAATCTGTCGCTTTTTTAAATGCATCATCATTTACAAGTCCAAGTTGAATCCAAAAGTATTTTACATCACCCCTACTTTTAGCAACTTCCACTAACTCATCTGCAAATGAAGCTTTTCTAAACATATCAACCATATCTACTCTCTCTTGTATCTCTTCTAAACTTCTATATACTTTTTCTCCAAGTATTATATCTCCTTTTGGATATACAGGTATTATTTTGTAGCCTACATTTTGAAGATATCTTGCTACTTTATTACTAGCTTTAGTTTCATCCGGAGATAAACCGATTATAGCAATATTTTCACAATTTTTAAAAATCTGCTTTAATATTTTTTCATCATTTGTATTTACTGTTGGCATTGGGCATTCCATAACTACTTCCTTTTTAATATAACGCCTGACTCTATATGGTCAGTATATGGAAATTGGTCAAACATAGCAAATTTTTCTATATTGAACCTATCTTTTAAAAACTCTAAATCTCTTCTAAGTGTATCTGGATTACAAGATATGTATATGATTGTATCAAATTGAGCAATAAAATTCAAACTCTTCTCGTCTATACCTGCTCTTGGAGGGTCTACAAAGACATGGGAAAAGTCATAGTCATCAAGATTTATATCTTTTAGGCGCACAAACTCTCTCTCTTTTTTAAGTGCACTTGTAAGATCTTCTACACTCATCCTTACAAATTCAATATTTTCAACACGATTCATATCGCAACTAAACTTTGCTGATTTGATTGATGATTTTGAAATTTCAGTAGCAAGTACTTTTCTAAACTTTCTAGCAAAAGGTATTGTAAAATTTCCATGTCCACAATAAAGTTCCAAAAGATCTCTTGAGTCCTCTACATGTAAAGTTGCCCACTCTATCATCTGGGCATTTACAAAGCTATTTGGCTGAGAAAATCCGCCCTCAATAATCTTATAAGTATAGTATTTTGTTCCTACTTTTAACTCATCTAATACAAAATCATCCGAGATAACTCTTTTAACTTTTTTACTCCGACCAATAACAGCTATACCAAACTTATCTTCAAGTTTTTTTGCATGTATATCCCAACTTTGATCTATTTTTTTATGATAAAGCAGTGAGACTAAAATATTTGTTGAAGAGGATAAAAACTCTATAGAAAATAATCTATTTCTTAATATTTCATCCGATTCAATCTCCATTTTTAGTGGCATCATTAAATCCGCAATCTTCTTTGTAACTTTTGGACACGACTCGATTAGTACTATATCTTTTTTATCTACACCATTCATAGCATATGAAATAGTATCACTATCATGCCAAACTCTAAACTCTGCTCTATTTCTATAGTGAATATCTGGCGAAAGGAAAGTGTCTATATGCTCTACATGTAGAGGTTTAAAAAGCTCTTTTATATGGCTCTGCTTTTTATCAACTTGTTCTTCATAGCTAAGCTCATAGTTTTTACAACTCCCACATATACCAAAGTGTTTACAGTTCATAGTTCATCCTAAGTAATTTAGCTGTTATTTTATCTAAATAGTATAATAATAACCAAAATATATCTATATTTTGGTTATTATATAAACTCACATACATGTTATTATGATAAAATATTATATGAAAAATTTAAAATCGTATCTATTTATAACTTTTTTATTTCTTTTTCTAGGTTGTGCAGATACAAAGAAAAAAGAATATAAACCAACAGCATCCTTCGTAGATATAAAAACATATATAGTTGGTATTCATCCTTACCAAAACTCAAAACAGATGTACAGTTCATACAGGCCAATACTTGATTTTTTAGAAGAGAATATAAAAAATACAATTTTTATACTTGAAACTTCACAAAGTTATGCACAATATGATAAAAAACTATATGGTAGTCACTTTGATTTTTCATTACCAAATCCATATCAAACATATAAAGCACTATCTTATGGTTATACTGTTATTGGAAGAATGAAAAATGACTATAACTTTAGAGGTATATTTGTAGTTAGAAAAGATAGTAATATAAAAAATATTAAGCAACTTATAGGTCATAAAATAAGCTTTCCTGCTCCAACAGCACTTGCTGCTACCATGATGCCATTATATTATCTATATGAGCATGGGTTAGATGTAAAAAAAGATATTGTTCCAATGTATGTAGGATCACAATACTCTTCTATACTAAATGCATACAGCAAATATACTATTGCTGGAGCTACTTGGCCTACATCTTGGCAAACATGGCAAAAAGATAATCCAATAAAAGCAAAAGAGCTGGAGGTTGTATGGCAGACAGAACCTTTGATTAATCCTGGTTTTATTGCTAAAAAAGATATAGATAAGCAGTTGTTGGTCGATATTATGAATATACTTGTCCAACTAGATGATACAAAAGAGGGTAAAAAGCTACTACTCAATGCTGGTTTTGATGGTTTTGTATATTCAAAAAATTCTGACTTTAATATAGTAAAAAAGTTTATAGATAAATATGAAAAAAATATAGGTTTTTCACAATGAATTTAAAAAAATTATGGCTTAACTATAAAGACAGTGTAAGATCTAAGCTCATAGTTAATGTGATTCTTATTCATGCTGTTCTAATGGGTTTTATTGTTTACGATTTATACGATAGAGAAGCAAGTTTTATGAAAAAACAACTTTCTCAAAAAGGACATGACTTAACTTCTATACTTTCTAAAAGTGCTGTTGTTCCTTTTTTAAACAATGACTTAATCGCACTAAAAGAGCTTATAACAGATACAGATAATATAACTAATATAAAAGAAATTTTTATATTAGATAAGAGATTAAAAGTTAAAGCCTCAACTAGCAGTGACTATTTCAATAAAACACTAGATGATAAAATAAGTCTTGATATAGTGTTGAAGTTAGAAAAATCTAGCAATAACTATTTTCAAATGACACATAGCAATCTTATAGATACAATTCATAATATAAAAGTCAACAATAAAGTCATTGGTTATGTTAGAACTTTAATAGACAAAAAAGCTCTTACAAATCAACTAAAAATTATGACAAGTAAAGGCTTATTATATGTTTTTATAGCAATTTTATTAGGAGCAATTTTTGCATGGCTTAGCATGCAAGCTATGACAAAAAAACTACAAATAGCTTCAATGGTTGCAGAGGAGATATCAAATAAAAACTTTTCTATAGAACTAGAACTACCTACAAACAATGATGAAGTTTCAAAGGTATTAAGAGCATTTATAATTATGAAAAAATCAATACAAGATTATATTGGTGAACTTAAAAGAAGTAACAAGATTATATACAAAGAGAAAACTTTAGCAGAAGTCACATTAAGCTCGATTGGTGATAGTGTTATTGTTACAAATAAAGATGGAAATGTAACCTTTATAAACCCACCTGCAGAAAAGATATTGGCTTATAGTAAATATGAGGCCTACACATTGAAAATTGATGAGTTATTTGAACTTTACTGTGAAAATACCAATAGTAAATTAAAATCATCGGTTTATAAAGCAATGAAAAGAAAAAAAGTTATTCGAAATAAAGATAGTATTATTCTTGTAAATAGAAATTTAGAGAAGTTTTATATAGAGAAATCTGCATCTCCTATCGTTGGTATTGATGGTGCTATTGAAGGTGCTGTTTTAGTTATTCATGATGCAAGTGAAGAGAGAAAAACACAGATAGATATGAGATGGAATGCTACCCATGATTCACTTACAAAGCTAAGTAACCGAATAGCTTTTGATGTAGTCTTATCAAACTTAATAAAAAGAGTAAAGCGTGACTCCTCTTCACATGTATTTTTCTTTATGGACTTGGATAAGTTTAAAATTATAAACGATACAGTTGGTCATATAGTTGGAGATCAAGTTCTTAAAGATATAGCCATACTCCTAAAAAACAATCTTAGAGAAAACGATTTTATTTTTAGATTTGGTGGAGATGAATTTGGTGTAATACTTTTTGATTGTGATATTAATTCTGCCACAAAAATTGCACAAAATTTTATAGATAAAGTATCTGAGTATAAAATAGATGTTAATGAGAGAGTCTTTCAAATAGGACTTAGTATAGGAATATCTAAAATAAACTCAGAACACTGTGATTTCAAAGATATATTAAGTAGCGCAGATTTTGCTTGTTATTTAGCAAAAAATAGTGGTAGAAATAGATTTCATATTGCAAGTGCAGAAGACTTAGAACAACTAAACAAAGAGTTTGGTTTAAATTGGATTTCTAAAATTAACAGTGCTCTAAAAAATAATAAATTTATTCTATATATTCAAAAAATTAAAGATTTAAGTCAAGATAATGACCACTACGAAATACTATTAAGAATGTATGACGAAGATGGAAATATGATATTTCCAAATACTTTTTTACCATATGCTGAAAAGTATTCATTGATGTATGAGATAGACAACTATGTCATTGAAACTTTTTTTAATTGGTTTAATCTAAATAAAGATACCTTAAATAAAAATCTTTTATTTTCAATCAATATAACAGGTCAAAGTATTTCAAATAAGAATTTTTTAAAAAATATATTGAATCTAGTAAATAGATACAATATTGACCCAAAAAAAATTATATTTGAAATTACAGAAACAACTGCTATTGCTAACATTGATCAATCAAAAAGATTTTTTTCACTACTTTCCGAAAAAGGTTTTAAATTCTCTTTAGATGACTTTGGTACAGGACTTTCCTCTTTTGAGTATTTAAAAAATATGCCAATCAACTACCTTAAAATAGATGGAACCTTCATAAAAGATATATTAACCGATCCAATTGATCGAGGCATGGTAGAAGCCATATATAAAATTGGGTCAATGATGGGATTAAAAATCATTGCAGAATACGCAGAAAATAATGATATAATTGCCGAACTTAAAAAAATAGGAATCCACTATGCACAAGGTTATGCTGTAGAAAGGCCTCATCCTATTATTGACTTGGGAGATAAAATTGAATAGTATATATGATTTTAAAGTAAAAAATATAGATGGCAAAGATATTTCAATGGAGATTTACAAAAACAAAGTTCTTCTTATTGTCAATGTCGCAAGCACATGTGGCATGACACCACAATACGAAGGTTTTGAAAAACTATACAAAAAATACAAAAAAAATGGACTAAAAATACTAGCTTTCCCATCAAATGAGTTCAATCAGCAAGAAAAAGGTTCAAACAAAGAGATAAAAAAGTTTTGTCAAAAAAACTATGGAGTCACTTTTGATTTATTTGCAAAAACAATGGTCAATGGAGCTGATGCAAACCCTCTTTATAAGTTTTTAAAAGGTGAAAAGAGAGGCTTTTTGTGGACTGAGGGAATCAAGTGGAACTTTACAAAGTTTTTAGTAGACAAAAATGGAAAAATTGTAAAACGATATGCCCCATCTAGTGCCCCTGAATCAATAGAAAAAGATATAGAAAACTTGCTATAGCTTTGTTTAAACCATCATTTTGTTTGAGAAACAGACATATTCAAACACTCTTTCCAGCTCTTTTTAGAAAACAGAACCAACCTAAAACTCAAGTTGAAGTTTTTGAGCTTGAAGATGGGGATTTTGTAGATTGTTATTGGCATAAGAACATTCCACAAGATAACAAAGACATTGTTATCCTTTTTCATGGGCTTGAAGGCTCATATAAATCTTCTTATATTAAAGGAATTATGGTTGCACTTGAATCTGCTGGCTTCCACTCTGTTCTTATGCACTTTAGAGGGTGTTCTGGAAGACAAAATAGACTACCAAGAGCATACCATAGTGGTGACACAGCAGATGCAAAAGCATATATAGAAAGCTTGGCTATAAAACACTCGCATAGTAAGCTCCATGCCATAGGCTACTCTTTAGGTGGCAATATGCTTTTAAAACTTTTAGGAGAATGGAAAGAAAACTCTCCCTTACAATCTGCCATATCTATCTCAGCACCTATGCAACTTGATATTAGTGCAGCTACAATTGACTCAGGATTTGCTAAAATATATCAGAAACATCTACTCAAACATCTAAAGAACTCACTTTTAGAAAAGTATGCTAAACATGATATGAAAAATATAATTGGAATAAGTAAAAAAGAGGTACAAAACATAGCGACTATAAGAGATTTTGACAATCTCTACACTGCAAAAATTCATGGCTTTAAAACAGCAGAAAACTACTATAAACTCTCTAGCGCAAAACAGTATCTAAAGCACATCAAAACGAAAACTTTGATTTTACATGCTTTAGATGATCCATTTATGACAAATGAAATTTTACCTACCAAAAAAGAACTCTCCTCTCATATAGAGCTCCAAGTAGAGAGATATGGTGGACATGTTGGTTTTGTAAGTGGAACTATTTTTAATCCCACTTACTGGCTAGAAAAACGCATAGTTGATTTTTTAACGAATCAAAAACGATGATAAAAGTCCAATAAGACCTCCAAAAAATCCACCCCAAACAACTAACCAGCCTAAGTGTTCTTTGATGAAGTTTTGAACTATCTCTTTGACCATCTGTGGCGTCAGCTCTGCTAGTCTTGCATCTATCATAGTCTCTATTGAGCTTAACATATCGCTACTTAGTGATGAATTTCTTAGGTTTTTAGACAATTCGGCATTAAATCCATCACTTTGAACTATTTTTATAACTGCCACTTTCAGTTTGTTCGTAAATGGCTCTCGCATACTCTCAAGAGCTTTTTCCCCTCCAAACATACCAAGCATACTACCAAACTGTGATTCCATAACTGTTTTTGTTAAGGCATCGTAGGCAGGAGAAAAATCTGTATTTTCTATAATAGGTGTTAATTCTATCTTTTTTTCTTCTTGAGCAAAAAAAGTATTGAGTTGCTCTGTTGTAAAAAACTGATTCATCATCAAATCTTTTATTGACTTTTTAAAGGCATCAAAACGGAGCTGAATAACACCACTTCCATAGAGAAAAGGAACCTTTTCAAAAAGCATATGAATTGCAATCTGATTTGTAACAGCCCCTGAAAGAGCAAAAAGACCGATGTAAAGAAAAATTTCACTGTATGGTACTGCCAAGAATGAAATAGCTATAAATGCTATACTTACTATGTCTGTTATTAAACTTTTATTCATCTGCTATCCTTGTGTTTTAATTGTCTTTTATTAAAAGTATTTTTTTCTTGTTTTCTACTTTTTTTATTTTCTACTTCTACTCTTAAAAACTTTGGTAGTTTTCTACCTCTAACCACCATAATATCGCTTGTCATCACTTGTTTAAACTCATCCCTATCTATATGCAAAACCTCTATAACATAGTTAAAAATTAGATGAGCAAGTCTATCTAGTGAAATTTGCCATGTTGACTGGGTTTGAGAGTATATCCACTCACTAAATGCAAAAAAACCATCATATACTTTGCCATCTTTAAAAAGATATGTAGCTGACTTTTTAAAGTTTCCGCTGTTATATACCATATCCCAAAACCTAGTAAAGCGTTTCATTTTTTGCATCATCTCATAAGGTATTTGGTTGTTTTGGAGTATATCATATGGTGGTCTGTCCGAGTAAACCATACCTTCTTCTTCATCATGTCTGTTTAGCGTTGTTCCTGATAATTTTTTCAATATACCAAGCTGAATCTCACACCTGGTCATAGAGTAAAGCAAATCCAAATTTTTTCCAAACTGTTCTAAACTCTCGCCAGGAAGTCCTATAATTAGGTCTACATGTAGATGAGCTTTTGTTTCGTTTTCTAAAAACTCTAAATTTTCTCGTATTTTTTCTATGTTTAATTTTCTATATATATTTTGGGATATTTTGGGATCAAGTGTTTGTATCCCAACTTCTAACTGTAATGAAGCTGGAGGAAACTCCTTAATACGCTTTTTAATCGAACTTGGAAAGTTGTCTGGTATAACCTCAAAGTGTATAAAGTATGGTGGTTCTTTTGAAAGAAAAAAGTCCATAAGTCTATTGGCAGTTGTGATACCTTGGTTAAAAGTTCTATCTATAAACTTAAAACTTCGCACTCCTCTATCCCAAAGAATCTCCATCTCTTTTAAAAAAATATCTGTATCTATCTTTCGTACTTTTTTATCTAAAGAGGAGAGACAAAACTCACAAGAGTATGGACAACCCCTACTCGCTTCAACATAACACTGCCTATTTACTACATCTTCATCGCTGTAGTACTTGTAAGGCAATTCGATTTTACTTAAATCAACTATATCAGCTTTTATGATTTTGCTCTTTGGTGCATCTCTATCTAAGATAGCTCTACAAAGCTCATAAAAGGCTATATCACCCTCCCCTTGTATAAAGTAATCAGCTTTACTGAAATCAACCCTATGAGGGAAGTAACTAGCCTCTGGACCTCCTGCAACTATGATTATACTAGGTGCCACTTTTTTTAGAACTTCTATAAATTCTCCAACTTCGTTTGCATTCCAAATGTAAGCTCCAACTCCAACTATCTTTGGATTTTCCTTCAAAATAGTTTCAACTGCATCTGCAACTTGAGAGTTTATTACAAACTCTTTTATGGTAGCATTTGATTGAAGTTCTTTTAAATTTGCATATAGGTATCTAAGCCCTATTGATGTGTGTGTATATCGGGCATTAAAAGTACAAAGAACAATATCGCTCAAGACATTATCTTCTTTATCTCACTAAGCAGTTCAATCGAAGCATCAATCTCTGCTTTTCGTATAGCTACACTTTCTACATTGCACCCAAGTGGTATGCCTTTTCCTTTTGCATAGAAGTATAGTATCTCAAATATATCTCTACTAAGTTTTACAGACTCTTCCAAAATATCTTCAGAGTTTTTCAGCCTCTCCTCAAGATGTGGTGGTATATGAATCCCAAGCCACTTCATAAACTCCAAAGTTTTAGTAGAGCCACAAGGCGTGATAGTCAAGATAATAGGCACCATCTTTTGACCGTTTTCTTTTGCATACTTTGCATAGTCATCCAAAAATCTTTTTGTAGCCATCAGGTCATACACGCACTGCGAAACAAAAAACTCACAACCACTCTGAATCTTTCTGAAAACTCTTAGGTGCTCATCTTGTTTTATGCTGTGTCGTTCTGGTATAGTTATACCTCCGATTATCATCTCATCATTTATCTCTTTTTTGAGCTCATACGCCTCTTGCATTGAGATAGTTGTTTTTGTTTTTTTACTTGCAGCTCCTACAAAAACAGAGAAAAAATCTCTACCTTTTCTGTTCTCTATCCACTTTTTAAACTCATCTTTTTCATACTTTCCAACAGCTCTATATATGATAACAGGCACATGGAGAGGTGCATCAAGATAGTTTTTAGCATAGTCACAAGGGTCTAATGTCTCTATAAAAGGAAAAGGTCTCTCTTTATCTGTTCTATCGCTTTCATCTTGTATATCATATAATATAAGTCCATCTATATCTAAGTTTTTAATTCTATCTATGTGTTTTTGAGCAATAACATCTAAATCTTCTTTAGAGTTTTTTGCTCTTGGTGGTGTCATGCCATAAAAAAGTATACCACTCTCTTGATTTTTTATCTTCTGTTTTAACATTAAATCTTTTTCCCATTCAATAACAATTTGCCATCTTTAAACTCGTAGTCAAATACAATTTTTGAACCCTCTTTTTTACCAAGCTTTGCAAACTTTATAAAACTTCTATCTAGTTTTATGATATCTTTTACATTTTTCTCATCGAGAGTAAGTTTTCCATTGACTAAAAGTGCATTTACTATGTCGTTACTTTGTAAAGTATAACTGTTTTTATCAACTTTTAGATTTAGCTTAAAGTTTGCATTATCAAAACTCATATTTTTAAAATGAAGTCCGCTTAAAGATGTCACTAAATCTGCCCTAAAGCCTCTATTTAAGATTTTCTGTAAAGAGTTTGTAATTATATTTATACTATTTTGACTAGGATTAAATGCTAACTCATTGTAAGCTTTTGAGGCATTAACAACGCCCTTTTTATCCAATTCTAAAACTTTTAGCTCAAAAAGTAGTCTATCTAACTCAAATATTTGGTTATCATTGGCATATATGTCTTTAATTTTATATATTAAATCTGCATCTAAAGTTTCATCTGTTGAAGCTTTTATGCTGTTAGATATATCTATATTTCCTATTTTTACAACACTATTACTCTCTTTAAATTTTATGCTATTTATATGGACTTCATTACTATTTTCAAACTGTGTAATATAGTCAAATTTGTACTCTAAGCCCTTTAAATCAAACATAAAATTATCAGCACTAATAAGTTGCTCACCAAGAGCATATACACCTTTTAGGCTTTTGGTGATATCAATGTCTAGTTTATGATTTTTAAGCTTTACATTGATAGTTTTGCCATTATCATCTATGTTTTTATCTATATCTTGCATAACAATTTGTGAAATTTTTTGATCTGAATCTAGTGTTATAAAAAATGTAAATAATTTATCTTTTAAAATAGAGTTCATAAGATCATCCACTTCATCATGTCCATCAATACTAGACATAATCTCATCAGAAAATTTTGTTAAAGAAATTTCAATAAGTGGCGAAGTTAAATAGAGGTTTGAATTTTTCATATTACCACTAAATGTCGTTCCATCAAGAGCTGGGCGAATGTCGTTATTGCTCTGTTTTTGGAGTAACTCTGTCAAGCCTTTATAGTTTGGATTTTTCTCAACAAAACGCGTTAAAACAAAATCTCTAAACTTTCTACCATTTACAATCTTAAGCTTAAACTCCCTGTAAGAGGAAAAATATCCCTCATCTTTTGTAACATCTAACTCAACTCCACTCTCTCTAAGTATTGTCTTATTATTTTGTATTTGTGCATCCACTTGTTTTTTTACAACTAATGGTACTGCTAAAGCACCGACTATAAATAACGCTACGATGATTAAAACTATTTTTTTCATTTTTTCCCTTGTTTGTTTGGTCGAATTATACCAAAATATTTCAGATTGACATACTTTTAATTGGATTAAAAAAAAATTGTTAAAATATACGCACAAAGGAGGTTTTATTATGTCAGTGGTTGGTAAATGCCCATACTGTGGTGATGGTATGGTAGTTATGGAGAAAAAACAGGTCAATGGGAAAAGTACAAAAGTATATACATGCAACAATGCCTCTTGGTATAGTGAAGATGGAGAGATATTTGAGCTTAAAAAAGATGCAACTTGTTCATTTCGCATATGGGGAAATTCCCTTTTAAAGTGGGGGAAACGAGGTATAGGAATCTATGAAGTAAAACGACTCCTAGCTGGGGAAAGCGTAGATGTTAGACTATATAGTTATCGTGCAAAAAAAGAGTATTTTAAATACATCACTCTAGATAAAGAGTATGGTGTTTCAGTTTTATGGGATATGGAAGTGCCGCCTGAAGAGCAGACGGCATCATGATTAGTTTGGTAGCTCAAAATTCTCTATAAGGTTAAAATTTAAATACTTATAAACTTTATCAGTCTTACCTGCAAGTTTTTTAGGAACTAAATCCATATACTCATCTTTAGTTGGTAATCTACCAAGCAAAGCACAAAGAGCAGCAAGCTCTGCACTTCCTAGGTATACCTGAGCACCTTTCCCTATACGGTTATCAAAGTTTCTTGTACTTGTTGAGAACACTGTTGCATTGTCTGCTACTCTTGCTTGATTACCCATACATAGTGAACATCCTGGTATCTCTATTCTAGCACCAGAAGCACCAAAGATTGAGTAGTATCCCTCTTCTACTAGTTGTGCTTTATCCATCTTTGTTGGTGGAGCTATCCAAAGTTTTGTAGGGACTTGTCCTTCACCTTGAAGAACTTCACCAAGAGCTCTATAGTGACCAATATTTGTCATACAGCTTCCTACAAAAACTTCATCTATATTATGAGGTCTATTTTCATCATCAAGTATTTCACTAAGAGTTGCCACATCATCTGGATCATTTGGACAAGCCAAAATAGGCTCTTTTACATCTGCTAAGTCTATCTCTATAATCTCTTTATATTCAGCATCACTATCAGCTTTTACAAGCTCTGGATTTTCTATCCACGCTTTCATCTTGTCTGCTCTTCTTTGAATAGTTACAGCATCACCATAACCAGCCTTAATCATAGATTCTAAAAGAGTTATATTTGATTTTAGGTACTCTATAATTGGTTCTTTATCTAGTTGTACACTACATGCTGCTGCACTTCTTTCCGCTGCTGCATCACTTAACTCAAAGGCTTGCTCTACTTTTAGATTTGGTAAGCCTTCAATCTCAAGAACAGTACCTGCAAATATATTTTTCTTATTTTTCTTTGGAACTGTCAAAAGACCTTTTTTGATTGCATAGTATGGAATAGCATTTACTAAGTCTCTTAAAGTGATTCCTGGCTGAAGTTCACCTTTAAATCTTACAAGTACAGATTCTGGCATATTAAGTGGCATACTACCTGTAACAGCTGCAAATGCAACAAGGCCAGAGCCAGCTGGAAAAGAGATGCCAATCGGAAAGCGAGTATGGCTATCTCCACCAGTTCCAACAGTATCTGGAAGAACCATACGATTTAACCAAGAGTGAATAACACCATCACCAGCTCTTAAACTAACACCGCTTCTGTTTTGAATAAAGTCAGGTAGTGTGTGTTGAAGAACTACATCACTTGGCTTAGGATAAGCTGCTGTATGACAAAAACTTTGCAGTACAAGATCAGCATTGAATCCAAGAGCAGCAAGTTCTTTAATCTCATCTCTTGTCATAGGTCCTGTCGTATCTTGACTTCCCACTGTTGAAGTTTGAGGTTCAATATACATTCCAGGACGAACACCTTTTACTCCACATGCTTTTCCAACCATCTTTTGAGCTTGAGTATAACCTTTTCCACTATCTTTAGGTTGCTCTGGCTTTGCAAATATGTCTTCTTGAGATTCCAGACCGAGTGATTCTCTTGCTTTTGTAGTTAATCCACGACCAATAATAAGGGGTATACGACCACCAGCTTGGTACTCATCTGCCAATGTATTTGGAGACAATTTAAATGTAGATACAACTTTACCATCTTTTTCTATTTTGCCTTTAAGCGGATAAACATCAATAATATCTCCAGTTTCAAGAGCATCAACATTTACCTCTATCGGAAGTGCCCCACTATCTTCTGCTGTATTGAAAAATATAGGTGCTATTATACTTCCAAGTATTAATCCACCTGTCTTTTTATTTGGTACAAATGGAATCTCTCTTCCCATATGCCATTGAACTGAGTTGATGCCAGATTTTCTACTACTTCCAGTTCCTACAACATCTCCAACATATGCCACTTCATGACCAGCTGCTTGCATCTCTTTGATTTTTTCTATTGCATTAGGAAGTTTCGCTGTAAGCATAGAGTTTGCATGCAGAGGTATATCACTTCTTGTAAATGCCTCACTAGCAGGACTTAAATCATCAGTATTTGTTTCACCAGGAACTTTTAAAACTGCAACTGTTATTTTTTCAGGGATTGATTCACGAGTTGTAAACCACTCAGCATTTGCCCATGATGTTAAAACATCTTTAGCATATGAGTTAGTTTTAGATAGCTCTTCTACATCATTGAATGCATCATAAACTAAAACTATCTTCTTTAAAGCTTTTGCTGCTGTAGTTGCAATATCTTCACTACTACTAAGAGAATCTACAAGTGGTTTAACATTGTATCCTCCAAGCATAGTACCTAAAATTTCAACAGCTTTTACAGGACTTATAGCACTACAATTTACATTTGATTTTACTATATCATTTAGAAAAGCAGCTTTTACATAGGCAGCATCATCAACTCCAGGTGGAACTCTATTTTCTAGTAAATTTAGTAAAAATTCTTGATCTTCTTTGTCACTTTTAAGTAACTCTACTACCTCTGCAGTCTGTTTAGCATCCAATGGCAGTGGTGGAACACCATCTTTTAATCTATCATCTACATGCTTATTGTATTCTTCAATAAATGACATTAATAATTCTCCTTATGTTTTTAATTGCTATGATTGTATCAAAAAAAAGGGTCAATTCCCAAGCTTTTTTTTATTTTTTTGCAAATTAACTTCTAAGCTGTTTCATACCTTAAAATGGTGGTTTAATTGGTATATTTTAAGTTAAGGTAGCTCTTTTTTTGACTTTGAATTATATTATGGTTTTTAGAGGTACCCTAATGCTATTTTGTTTAGATATTTGTTATCTTGTCATTAGATAAAATAATTTTATGTTTATACATATCAGATTTTATTAGTATATCTGAGTATTCAATAGGATTATTATCCTTATCAAAGGATAGTCTATGTAGAGAAAGAAGTGGATAGCCTTCTTTTACACCTAGTTTTATTGCCTCATCGTTGGTAGCTGCTTTTGCTTCAACAGTCTCTTCGGCATTATAAAACTCTATGGAGTACTGTTCCTTTAAAAAAGTATATAGTGATTCTATTAAAAAAGTTTCTTTTAACTTTGGAACCTTATTTATATCCAAATAGTTTTTCATAAGAGCAAAAGGTACATCATCTAAGAGTCTAAATCTTTTTATACATAAAAGTGTGTTACACCTTAAAAGCTCCTTAACTGGATGTTTGTTTTCTATGATTTCATACTCTATTGATTTAGTATTTAACATATGATTTTGTTTTGCAAGCCTTTGCGTTAAAGAGCCTATAGAGTTTGCATCATACAAAATCTTTTTTTCTTTTACAAAGGTGCCTTTGCCTTGTTTTTTAACAAGAATTCCCTCTTTACCAAGTTCCTCTATGGCCCTTCTAACGGTGATTCTACTTACCTTATAAAATTTTTCTAATTCACCCTCTGCTGGAATAATATCATCTGGTTTATAATTTTCTCGTATATCCTTAAGAATCTCATTTTTTAGTTGTATATATAAAGGTATCCCATTTTTTACAAACAAAATCTTCCTTTTTCCTTTGATAATACATCATCTAGTTTTAAATAACACTTAAGTTATAACATTATAATGTTTAAGATAGATACAAGAGTAAAATCATTATAATGTTATAAAGATATAACTAAAAGGATCCGCTATGAAAAAAGATTTAAAAGTTTTTACAATAGATGTTGAAACTTCACTAAACTATATAGAAAATTATAAAGTAGGCGATTTTTTTGGTCCTGTTGATTTAGGTTTTCATTTAAGTAAAAAAAACAATAGTTTAAACATAGGAACTGGTCTGTTTGCTGACTCAACACTTTCTGGTTCCAATAGGCTTATGTTCACAGGAAACTCACCTTGTTGGGATGGTTTTTATGTTTCTGCTATGGGTGGGGCTGGACTTATATTTGAAAGTCTAGATATTAGTATGCTTTCTATTATAGGTAAAGCAAAAAATCCATCAGTTTTGTATTTAAACCATAGATGTGATGGCAAAATTGAATCTAAAATAGAAGAGGTAGATATTAGCAAAATATGGGCAGATAAAGAGCTAGATGAAGATGGTGGTATTTACTCTCTTATGACTTATATGCTAGATAAATATGCAGACCATTATACTAAAGAGCCTAGAATCTTAGCCGTAGGAAAATCGGCACAATCTACTGATTTTGGAGCAGTATGTTCAGCTCCTGTAAAAAAAGGTAAAGTTACAGCTGTTGATACATGGGCTGGCAGAGGTGGTTTTGGAAGCAAAATGCTACGCGAACACGGCATAGCTGCTATCATCTATGGAGGAGTACCTCAAACAAGAGGTTTTAGAGACCGCAAAATGATAGACAGATGGTTTAACGACAAGTATCAAATGAGTTTTAATCAAAAAGATAAAAAAGTAACTGAGAAATACAACTTCGTAAACATTCTAAAATCTGGAGGTACACTAGGTGTGAACTACTCTACTCTAGGTGGCGACCTACTCTCCTTTAACTATGGAAGTATCTACAAAACAGAAAAACAGAGGGTAGATTTAAACGATAAATTTATTACACAACATTACCTAAAACAGTTTAATGAAGAGACCATAGCAACTAAAAGCCAAAAAACATGTGGTGAACCTTGTGCTACTATGTGTAAAAAAATGAATGGAAAATATAAAAAAGATTATGAGCCATATCAAGCCATGGGACCATTGAGTGGTATATTTGATCAACGAGCTGCAGAAAAAATCAATAAATACTCAGATGCATATGGGTTTGATGCCATATCTGTAGGTGGTGTTATTTCTTGGCTTATGGAATGCTTATATAAAGGCTTTCTAGTACCAGAAGATATTGGAGTAAATAATATACCTCAATTTAAAGAAAACAATTTTGATGTAGTTGAAGCATCTATGAATAATGCAAATATTGGCATAAGTATACTTGATGCCATCATAGAACAAAAAGGTCTATTAGATTTTTCTAAAGGTGCTAGGGTATTGGCACATAAACTCTCAAACATAAGAGGTAAAGAGGTGCTAGATGCATTTTCATATAATGCAAATGGAAACACAGGCTGGATGGTTCCAAATCAATACTGGACGCCAGGGGTTCTTTCTCCTATGGCACTTATGGGCAAATACTATATGTATTACGGCAATGATTTTGTACCGCCAAGAGAATTGGGACATAAAAATGCCCAAAGATTTATAGCTGAACTTATGATAGACAATATTTCAGTATGTCGTTTTCATCGTGGCTGGGTGGAAGAAATGACTCCTGAGATTATAGGGCATCTTTATGGACTACAAAAAGAGTTTACAAATAGCATAAAATCTCTTGCTTTAGAGATAAATGACCAAGGCAAACCAATTTTTTGGGAATCACAAAAAAATATAGATATAATTCATACTTTTTTAAATAAAAAAGAGAGTTTAAAGTACTCTATAGAGTTAGATAAATGGGTAAAACTTTTTGATAAAGATAGTAAATCTGCTGCCAAAAACTTTTGGAGTGAGATATATAAAGGTGTACAAGAATATTTTGATGAGATACGAGATACTTTAAAAAAATAGTTTAGTATGAAGTTATATAGTTATATAATTCTTTTGTTTGACTAAAAGATTTTGTATATTTACTACTTTTTCCATAGCCCCAATCAACAAATAGAAAGTCTATGCCAGCATTTAATGCAGCACCTTCATCTTTAATACTGTCT
>JALSME010000034.1 GCA_026987955.1 Sulfurospirillum sp. | reverse complement strand
TATAGCAAACACGCTACTGCTTTGTTGAAATCATTTGAAGCTACTAGTAGCTCCTGCATAATTTCGCCTTGCATTAGCATATTTGCTATAATGCTGAGGATATAAGGGTTTTTAGAGGTACCCATATATGTTATAATACCTTCACTTTTATATAGGATACTTTATGCGATTTTCATACAAAAAACTTGTAGATAGATTTAAAATACCAAGACCAACACTGATTGAGTGGCAAAAAAGAACCAAGCAAGATAAACAGAACTGGAGAGTAAATCATCTTAATTATCTTCGAGAACAACTAGATATTGAAGAGCTTACATTAAAAGAGCTGAGAAATAAACCTATTTTAGTTGAAGATATTTTTCTTATTTCTGTATTTCTGTTTTTTGATGCTAAGTATGATTTTATGGATATAGAAAATTTTAAAAAAGAGTTAAGGGCATTTGCTTACTCAAACCGTACAAGTGTTGAATATAGACATGATTTTGCTAGGAAAATTTGGTCAGTTGAACTAAATGATGATAGTGGAAGAAGAATTTCAAATTATCAACCTCTTATACATCTATTAGATAGTTTTACCGCTTCTCAGTTTGCACTTTTTATTAGAAAAATTAAGCAGTTTTTAATAGAAATAGAGAAAAAACTTGAGCCCTCTCATACTGATTTGCTTGATGGTATAACATGGCAAGAACTTCATATGTATGATAAGACATTTAGTGATAAATCAATCAAAAAGTACTTTGAAGATTTAGGAATTATCAATAATCAAAAGAGCTTGTTCTCTTAGAGCAGATACAGCTTTACCCCATGTAGAAGCATATTTTACTTGCATTTCATTGAAGTTAAACTTTTTAGATATAATTTCTAAAAGTTTATGTTCAGAGTTATTAAAAGTATCATCTACATGTATTAATAACATGATTTCTAAAAGTAAAATCTTTTGACTTTTTTGAGTTTTGAATTTACTTAGACATTTATCTATACTATAGTTTTCATCATCAAAAATAATATTGTCAATACCCATTTCTGTACAGTAATCCTCAATCTTTCTTTTTTCTCTATTTCCCATTTTACCATCTGATTTTGCTACATGGTGAGCAATATGAAGAAAAGAAAATTTTTCTGGTGTTTCTAGTTGCATCAGAAGCATATATTTATACCTTTCGTTTTATATGATTATATGTTATTTATATTAACATGTGGTTAATATCGCAAAAAATCTACTAATAAATATGATAGAATACAGATGCTATTTTATGAGGAGAGTCATGATGGACAAAAAAACAAAAAAAACAGAACTTATTTTAGAGACATCTTTGTTGCTTTTTTCCCAAAAGGGTTTTTATGCTACAACTATGCCTGATATTGCAAAAAAAATGAACATGAGTGTAGGAAATTTTTATAACTATTTTTCATCAAAAGAGTCTTTGGCTCAAGAGCTTATAAGATACTCTTCTGATAAAGTTGGAGCTATGATTCGTAGTGTAAATGAAGAAGATTGTGATTCAAAAGAGAAGATAGAGAAGATAGTTTCACTATATTTTAAACTAGCGGTTGAAAAACCTCAATATTTAGACTACTTTTTGCGTGTCTATTTAGCAAATAAAGAGATTTTTAAAGATGGTTGTGAAGGTATGGTTTGTGTAGCATCTTTTGTCACTGAGATGATGATATTTTTTGAAGACGGTGTTCGTAAAGGTGAGTTACGAGATCAAAATTTCTTTTCCGCATTTGGATTGTTTATGGGCTATCTTGGAGGATTTGTATTTTTAAATGGAGAAAATATTCTAGATAACAATTTAGAATCTTTTAGTAAAGATGTTGCTTTTAACATATATCAAGCACTAAAAGTTCATGAAGCATCATAATCGCTCTAGCATAGTATGGCTACAAGGTCTCACATGCAATGGTAATTCACACTCTTTTTTAAACTATCCGAGCATGGATATGTTTTCAAAAGTATTTAAAATACTTCATCATCCACAAATAAATACTCCTTATTCATTAGAAGATATATTAAAAACAGATGCAAAAGTAGATTTTTTGGTTATAGAAGGAGCATTAAGCAGGAGTGAAAAAATTCTTTCAAGATTTGGTTATTCTTTTAAAGATATTTTAGATATTTTATCAAAAAAAGCAAAATACATCATATGTGCAGGTAGTTGTGCAAGTTTTGGTGGTATATTTCGACTTCAAAATGAAGCAAAAATTTTTGGAGCACTATTTAGTGGAAAAGAGAAGGGTGGTTTTTGGTTTAACAACTCAAAAGTCATCAATATATCAGGTTGTCCTATGCATCCTAGGTGGTTTGTTGAAACTCTTTTAAAACTTCATTATGGAGATAAACTTAGTCTAGATGAGTACAGAAGACCCAAAGAAGTTTACTCTTACTTAGTGCATCACGGGTGTTTAAGAAATGAGTATTTTGAATGGAAAGTTGATTGTAAGGATTATGGAGAAAAGGAGGGCTGTTTGTTTTACGAGCATGGTTGTCAAGGACCAATGACACATGCAAATTGCAACAAAATTTTATGGAACTCGGTTAGTAGTAAAACAAGAGTTGGTTCAGCATGCTTTGGTTGTACAGAGTTTGATTTTCCAAGACTTGCACTATATGAAACAAAAAAACATATGTCTCTACCATCAGCACCTTATGGAATTAGTAAACGAGCATATTATTCGCTAGCTGGAGTTGCTAAAGGATTTAAGATAGAAAGACTAGAAAAGAGACTTATAGATGAAAATAACTAAAGAGATAATACAAAAGATTGAAGGCGAGGCTACACTAGAACTAGAATGGGAAAATAACAAAATAGATTATGCAAAAATAAAGTTTTTAAACTTTCGTGGTATAGAAAAAATACTAGAAAATAGACCATTTTTAGATGCATTGCTCATTACACCAAGAGTATGTGGTATATGTAATACATCGCATATTATTGCCTCTATAAATGCAATAGAGAACGCTTATGTCAACATGGGAATTAAGATAGATATAACAAAAAAAGCAAAACGCATAAGAGAGTTTGCCTTAAATGCTGAAAAGATACAAAATCACATCAAATGGCTATATTTCTCAATACTTCCAGAGATACTTAAGATAAATGGTGAAGATGAGAGTAGTATTAGAGCATTTGAGGGTAAAGAGTGGATTAAATCACAAAAGGCATGTGCTACTATACTAAAAGCTATGTCCATCTTTACAGGGCAGTGGCCTCATGGATCTTTTTGTATGGTAGGTGGTGTTACATGTGACCCAACACAAGGTGATATATATGAATCTATGAGATACATAGAAGAGGTAGAAGAGTTTTGTGAAAAAGAGATTTTTGGTCTTTCATTGGATGAATTTATATCTTTTGAAACATCTATTCAAATTAAATCTACTAATGGAAACCTAAAAAAAATATTAGAGGTTTTAGTGGATAAAAATCTTAACCATATGGGTAAAAGCTACGATAGGTTTATATCATTTGGAAACAATAGTAGTCTTAAAAATCCAAAAAAATGTGAAGCTACAAGAGTTTTAAATGCGGATATTAACTATGTAGGTGAAAGTCTACTAAATAGTTTTTTTGAGCCAAATGGATATACATACTCAAAAAGTGCAATATATAAAAATAGGTACTATGAAACAGGGCCAATAGCAAGAATGATGATAATTAAAAATCCTCTTATAAGAGACCTGCACAAACGAAATAAAGACTCAATACTCACAAGAATTATAGCTCGTATTTCTGAAATAGCTCATCTGATTTTAAAATCAAAAAATCTTCTTAAAAAGATTGATATATATCAAAAATCATGTATTAGCCCTAATATACCATATGATAGTTTAACTTCAGTTGGAGTAGGGTATTGTGAGGCAGCAAGAGGTTCACTTATACATAAAGTAGAGATAAAACAAGGCATAATTAAAAGTTATGACATCATAACCCCAACTGTTTGGAATTTAGGCAATGGAAGTAGGGAAAACCCAGCTGTTGCACAAAAAGCGATAATGGGACTAACTAGCCCAAATGATGCGGATTTAGTTTTTAAAGCATTTGATGTTTGTGCTGTTTGTACAACACAATAGACTTCTTGCATAATTTGAGATAAATATATCACTAATTTATAATTTAATTTATTAAATTATTACGATTTGTTTAATAAAAATTTAATCTAATACAATATTTATCCTATTATTTCGTTACTTTTTTACCCACTATTCTAATTTTATTCATTTAATATGAGGATACTTTTTATTATCCCCCCTTATTAGATAAAATAATAAATAAATAATTTATATGAACGAATGCTCATTTTATGAAGGTTCATGATAAAAAATCAAATTAGGAGTAATCTATGGAACAAGAAAAACTGTACCAAAAGATTTCCACTAGACTTGGTGAACTTAAAAAGCTTGCACCAATGAAAGAGGATATGTCAATAGCACAGTTATTAGACGAAAAAGGCATAAGTCGTCGTGACTTTATGAAGTGGGCTGCTGGAATGACGGCAATGCTTTCACTTCCTTCTTCATTTACACCACTTATGGCACAGGCCGCTGAACTATCTGATCGTTTACCAGTTGTTTGGCTGCATATGGCAGAGTGTACTGGTTGTAGTGAGAGTCTTTTAAGGACTGATGCACCAGGTATTGATAGTTTAATTTTTGACTATATATCACTAGAATATCATGAAACTCTTATGGCTGCAGCGGGCTGGCAAGCAGAACATAACTTAGAGCAAGCAATTGAGAAATATAAAGGTAAGTATATTTTAATGGTAGAGGGCGGTATTCCTGCAGGAGATAGTGACTTTTATTTGACTGTTGGACCACATGGTACTACAGGTAGAGAACATGCATTGAAAGCTTCTGAATCAGCTGCAGCAATTTTTGCTATTGGGACATGTTCAAGTTTTGGAGGGGTGCAGGCTGCATATCCAAATCCGACCAATGCACAAGGGCTTAGTAAAATTACAAATAAACCAGTCATTAATGTTCCAGGCTGTCCTCCAAGTGAGAAAAATATAGTAGGAAATATACTTCACTATATTCTTTTTGGAACACTTCCTGCGCTTGATGCTTACAGTCGTCCAAAATGGGCTTATGGACTTCGTATTCATGATCTTTGTGAAAGAAGAGGCCGTTTTGATGCTGGAGAATTTGTTCAAGAGTTTGGTGATGAGGGTGCAAAAAAAGGGTATTGCCTTTATAAAGTTGGTTGTAAGGGGCCATATACTTTCAATAATTGTTCTAGAGAGAGATTTAACCAGCACACTTCTTGGCCAGTTCAAGCAGGTCATGGTTGCATCGGTTGTAGTGAACCAGATTTTTGGGATGCTATGGGACCATTCGAAGAGCCTCTTGGCGATAGATTATATAGTACTTTATATGGATTGGGAGCAGATGCAACTGCAGATAAGGTAGGCGTCGCTCTTTTAAGTGCAACAGCAGTTGGAATTGCAGCTCATGCTGCCATAGCAGCCTTTAAAGGCGCTCCAAAAGATGAAGAATAATCTATAAGGAAATATAATGAGTAAAAGAATAATAGTTGACCCAATAACTAGGATAGAAGGACATCTTAGGATAGAAGTTATTGTTGATGATAACAATAAAATTACCGAGGCCTACTCTTCATCAACACTATGGAGAGGGCTTGAAAATATAGTTAAAGGAAGAGATCCGAGAGATGTTGGATTTTTTGTGCAAAGAATTTGTGGTGTTTGTACATACTCTCACTATAGAGCTGGTATTGAAGCAGCTGAGGATGCACTTGGGATTGTTCCACCACTAAATGCAAAACTTGTAAGATGTTTAATGAATGCTGCCCTTACTCTTCATGACCACCCTGTTCATTTTTATCATCTTCATGGGTTAGATTGGGTAGATGTGGTTTCAGCACTAAGTGCAGACCCTGCAAAAGCAAGTAAAGATGCTTTTAACTACACTGATACACCAATGTATACAGGAGAAGACCATTTAAAAGCGGTTCAAAAAAGAGTTGGAGATTTTGTAAAAAAAGGGAATCTTGGACCATTTGCAAATGCTTATTGGGGACATAAAACATACAAGTTGACACCTGAAGAAAACTTAATAGCACTGTCTCACTACTTAGAGGGCTTAAAGATCCAAAGAATAGCTGCTCAGATGATGGCAATTTTTGGTGCAAAACAACCTCATCCACAAAGTTTAACTGTAGGTGGTGTTACATGTATTATGGATTTGCAGAACCCTGCAAGACTTGGTGAATACTTGACAAAGTTTAAAGAGATTGCTGATTTTGTTGATAATTGTTACTATGCAGATTTAGTTATGGCTGGAAGGGCTTATGCAAATGAGCCAAGTGTTACAACTGGATTTGGTGTTGCAAATTTAATGACCTATAGAGAGTTTCCTTTAAATTCTAAAGAGTATTTGTTTGAAGATGGAATTATGATGGCTGAAGATGTTGTTGCCATGCTTGAAGGTAGAGATTTTAAGACCCATAAAATAGATGAATCAAAAATTACCGAAGAGGCAACTCATGCATGGTATAAAAATGATGCTCCACTTCACCCTTATGATGGTGAAACAGAGCCAAATTATACAGGGCTAAAAGATGCTGAAACTATAAATGGAAAAGGTGAGCTTGAACATTCAAAAGTTGTAGATGAAACTGGTAAATATAGCTGGATAAAAGCTCCAAGATATGATTCAAAGCCAATGCAAGTCGGACCTCTTTCAAATATTGTTATTAACTATGCAAAAGGGAATAAGAGAGTTGTTAAAGTGGTGAATCAGTTTTTAAAAGACACTGGATTACCAATATCTGCAGTGCCAACAACATTAGGAAGAACAGCATGTAGAATGCTTGAAGCTAAAGTAGTTTCAGATAATGCACTTGAGGCATTTAATTCTCTAATTGAAAACTTAAAAGTAGATGATTCAACTTGTACAACTTATGATATAGATAAAAATAAAGAGTACAAGGGAAGATTTATGGGCAATGCACCAAGAGGAATTTTAAGCCACTGGATTAGAATCAAAAATGGTGTAGTTGAAAACTATCAAGCAGTTGTACCTTCGACTTGGAATGCTAGTCCAAAAGATGCAAATGGAGTTAGAGGAGCTTATGAAGAGTCGCTTGTTGGTTTAACATTAGAAGACTTGTCTCAGCCTCTTGAAATCATAAGAGTTATTCACTCATTTGATCCATGTATAGCTTGTGCCGTTCATGTAATGGATACTAAAGGAAACGAAGTAAGTGCTTATAAAGTTAATCCAAATAGTACAACTTGTTAAAAGGAGAGTAAATGCTTAATAGAAAAACTGAATATGAGTTTTCATCTGGTCTTAGGTGGACTCATTGGATACGAGCATTTTCAATATTTGCTTTAACAGTTACTGGTTTTTATATTGCATATGTTTTTATTTCACCAGAAACTTCAAAAGAGCCAATACTTTTCTTAAATGCTGAAATGAGAATGTGGCATCAAATAATAGGCTTTTTGCTTATAGCTATAACTCTATATAAAACTTTTTTGTTTTTATTTGATATTATGAGCAAAAAAGAGAGAATCTCTTTTTGGGATTTTATAAGCCCAAAAATTTGGATTCAGCAGATTAAATACTACCTCTTTATGGGGGAGCATCCAAAAATAAGAGGTGTTTATAATCCACTACAGTTTGTAGCATATATAGGATTGTATGCGATGGTATATGCTGTATGTATAACAGGACTTATTTTATATGTACATGTATACCATGAAGGATTAGGAGGTTTTTTATATGATTATATGAGACCACTTGAAGCTCTTATGGGTGGGCTTGCTAATGTTAGAGAAATACACCATATTGCTATGTGGGGTATACTTATCTTTACTTTAGTGCATGTATATATGGCTGTATTTAACTCAATTATGGGTAGAGAAGGCTCAATAGACTCTATTGTTAGTGGTTTGAGATTTGAAAAAGATCACCATTAAGGGTTTGATTTGAAAATACTAGTCTTAGGTATTGGCAATGTAGTGTGCGCTGACGAAGGAGTTGGCGTACACTTATGCCGTACAATAGAAAAAAACTACAAATTTACTTCCGATAAACATACTCTTACATTTGTAGATGGTGGAACACTAGCGGAGCGTCTAATCCCAATCATAGTTGAGTATGATTATATGATTATGTTTGATTGTGTTGATGCTAATGATGGTGAAATAGGAGATGTCTATTTTTTTGATTTTGAAGATGTTCCCAATAGTATATCTTGGAGTGGAAGTGCACATGAAGTTGAGATGCTGCAAACGCTCATGATGATGGATATGGTTGGTGACAGACCAAAAACAAAAATAATTGGTATAATACCAGAGGTCATTTCTGATACAACTCTTCAGATGAGTAAGCCTGTTATAAAAGGTAGTGCTTTAATGGAAAAAACTTTTTTAAAACATCTGCAGGAATTAGGTATCGGGTACGAAAAAGTAAACAACTTGCATATTCAAGATGTTGCTCAAAGTGCATGTGAAAGAGAATTTTAGATATTAAGGATTATGTGATTATGGTATTGGCTTTTGAATTTAACTATGTTTCAAAAAATGCACTATTGGAGAATATTTTAGAGAGTATATGTAAAGATTTCGATATAAATTTTAGTATTAGTAGGGCTAATAATATTGTTAGCCTTTATGTAAAAGGTGATGAGTCTATATTGAGTGATTTTTCTACCTATATAGGAGAGAGACTCCCTTTATCTATATTTTTTAAATCTACTGCTGTAAATGTAGTAGATGAGTTTAAAGAGGCAAAAGAGCCATTAGAGAGTTGTACTCTTTGTGTACCATTTACTCCTAAAACTCTTTTAACAAGTAAAGCTAATAATCTCAATCCATTTATCAACAATGAAGTAGGTTTAAAAACTTTTGATGCCAAAGAACTTGTCTTGTATGATGAAAAAAGTATTCTTATAAAAGCTACTAATGACTTTAAGTCTCTATATAAAGAGGTATCAAAGCTTATAAGTGACGGCAATGAAGTTCATATAGACTCATCTAGTGGATCATATATCATAGGAAAACTTGATGTTGGATTTGATAAATTGGAAGATTTTATTGTAATTCCTACAGATCTTTCAGTAGTAGAAAAGATGGTAGTTATTAAAGACAATGAGATAAAAGCACTAGCGAGTTTGGAAAAACCAGCTATAAGGCTAAGGGTTAATACTCTATATGCATCAAAAGAGATATTGCCATCAAATAGAGTCAAAATTAAACTTCCAGATGAACTGCTTTTATTGAATATTTGTGAAAATCTACAAGCATGTGGGGTGGATTTTATATATAAAATTGATGCAAAGAAGTCTAGGTATAACATAAAAATTGAAGGCACCTTTAACAAACTGCCTCAAATAGAAGTTAGTGTACTTGAAAATGGTGAAATTCTTATACTTGAAGGTGATGGATACTGTGCACCTGAATTAAGAGAAAATTTAAAAAGATTTGATTTAAATTCGCATGCACAGTTTGCTTCTGTAGTGCAAGAACATAAACTTTTTGATAAAAAAATAAGCTGTTTTTATATAAGTAAAACTCATGATGATAATATCATGCATCTTTCTGAAAAAACTGGTATGTTAGATTTGATAAAATTTCCAGTCATAACTGATATGGTAGAGATATTTGATATGATTAGAGAGTCTGATACTGGCAATAAGCTTGTAAATAATTATGCTAAAAATTTTCCAGATATTTATACAAAAGCTTTAGAATATAATATACCAAAAAATGTATCAGATAGTATATATACTATATGGGGAATAGCTGCTGTTATTCTTGGTATTGGTGATAATATTAAAGATGGAAGTGACAAAATTATAGAAAATGCAGAAGATTTTGGTGGAAAAAAAGGTCCTAGAGTTGACTATCTACTGGTTGATAAAGAGTCAATAAGATCTGATTTTGATATGCTTAGACTCATAAGAAGTACCATGAGTTTTAAACTCGCAGGAACAGATGACATAACACTTAGTTTTGGCATGATAGAAGCTCTTGCTTACTTTCTTTCAGATACATCAGACTCATGTAGAGAAAATCTTTCAAGCGAAAAAACTCTACTTTGTGGTTCAATGTTTGGTATAAAGAAATTAACTGAAATTACATGTAAAAATATATCATCCAATTCAGATATATGTTTAAATAGAGAGTTGCCGATTGATAATTGAACACTTTAAATATAGTGTTGAAGGAGTAGTCCAAGGTGTTGGCTTTCGTCCATTTGTGTATAGTTTAGCTCAAAAACATGCACTTAAAGGTTTCGTTTTAAATGACTCAGTTGGTGTACAAATTGCGGTAGAGGGAAGTAGCGAAGATATAAGTTTTTTTGAAAAAGATTTGTATGATAAGCTTCCGCCTTTGGCAAGAATAGATTCTTTAAAAAAAGAGCAATGCAATATAGAAAATTTTGATTCTTTTAAAATAGTCAAGAGTAAAAATCTTCAAAGTAAATCCTCCTTAGTTTCACCTGATTTTGCCATGTGTGATGATTGTTTAAATGAGATGAGAGATAAGCACAATAGAAGGTTTAATTACTTTTTTATAAACTGTACAAATTGTGGACCTAGGTACTCTATAGTCAAAACAGTTCCATATGATAGGCCCAATACATCTATGAGTTCATTTGTGATGTGCAAAGAGTGTCAAAAGGAGTATGATAATCCAACTGATAGAAGATATCATGCTCAGCCTATAAGCTGTGAAATATGTGGACCTACTTTAAGCCTTAAAGATATGAATGATAAAATTATATCTACAAATTTAAACGCTATAGAAGATTTAGCTAACTTTATAAAAGATGGTCATATAGTTGCTATGAAAGGTATGGGCGGATTTCATCTTATTTGTGATGCAACTAATTGTAAAACTATTCAAATGCTTAGAGACAAAAAAAATAGACCATCAAAACCGTTTGCAGTTATGCTAAGAAGTATAGAAGATATTGAATCTGTTTGTTCTATAACTGATATAGAAAAATCTACAGTTTGCTCAAGGGATAGACCTATAGTTTTATTGAGAACCAAACCAAACAATATTAGCCCATATGTGGCACCTTTTATAGATAGACTAGGGGTATTTTTACCTTATACACCTCTACATGTAAAGCTTTTGGATTTTTTACAACATCCGATAATAGCAACAAGTGCCAATCGTTCTGGAGAACCAATAATTACAAATGAAGAGGATTTAAAAGCAAAATTGGATGATGTTGTTGATTATTATTTGGATTATAACAGAGATATTATAAATAGCAGTGATGATACAGTTTTGCAAGTTATAGCTGGAAAAAACCTGATGATGAGAGCATCAAGAGGCATAACACCTCTATCAATAAAGTTTAATACAAAAGATAAAAGAAAAATTCTAGCTATTGGTGCTCATCAAAAAAATGCAATAGCTATATACATAAATAATCAGCTTATACTAAGTCCATTTATCGGTGATTTAGATAATATTTCAACAATAGATAGTTTTCATAAAACTCTAAAAACTTTTATAGACTTTTATGACTTTGAACCAGATTTAATTATTTGTGACAAACATCCACTTTATGAGACAACAAAGTGGGCAAAAAAACAAAATAAACCTCTAGTTCAGGTTCAGCACCACTACGCACATGTTCTTAGCTGTATGTTTGAGCATAATTTAGATGAACAAGTTCTAGGAGTTGCTTGGGATGGAACAGGCTATGGTGATGATGGTACGATCTGGGGTGGAGAGTTTTTTGTTTGTGATAGGGTAAAGTATGAGAGAGTAGCATATTTTGAGCCATTTTTACTTTTAGGTGGTGATGCAAGTATAAAAGATATAAAAAGAGTTGCACTCTCTATTATATTTGATAACAAAGATGATGTGGTATATGACAGTTTTTTATCAAAATTTAGTAAAAGTCAGTTAAATCTTCTAAAGCAGATACATGAAAAAAGACTAAACTCTCCAAAATGCTCTGCAGTAGGTAGACTCTTTGATATGGTTGCTACAGTGGCAGGAGTATGTGATGTAGTTAGTTACGATGGTGAGAGTGGATTGATATTAGAATCACTTTATGACGAAAACATAAAAGACTCGTATGATATATATTTAGATGGTAAAATCATAAGATATAAGCACATTATTAAAGATATGATAATTGATAATAATTCAAAGATTATAGCTTCAAAGTTTATAAATGCTCTTGCTAAAATCATAGTAGAAATATCAGATACTTATAATCTAAAAACACTATTAAGCGGAGGTGTTTTTCAAAATAGAACTCTAGTTGAAAAAATACTTGAAAAAAAGGGTAGTATTCTTTTTCAAAGCAGGTTGCCTATCAATGATGGATCTATCGCAGTAGGGCAGATTATAAGTGCGTTATCTCATAAGCCAACGCTTCCATAGTATATCTTTTTGTTCTTTTCTATTGAAGTTAAATTTAAATTCACACTCTTTAAGATAGTATATAAAGTTATCTTTTGAAACACCTTTGTAGTGAAGAGTATTTTTTTCTAGATAGACCCAAAATTTTATGATAAGACTATCAAACTTTTCAAAATGTACTATTTTATATCTATTTAGATATTTTGCATACTCTTTAATGTATGTGATTTGTATATCTTTACTCTCCTGTTTTATATGAGAAAATTGGTCAGTTAATAAAATGGTATAGATTTTTGTATTATATACCATACCAAGAATGCCAATAGCATCAAATAGATACTTTACTTTTCCTCTTTTATGTTTTGGTAAAAAATAGTACTCATCATATTCACTAAATTGATTGCTGTTTTTAGTATAAATTTCTTCTAAATGCAATAGTGCTAGTTTTCTAAAATCCATGTACCTTTCTTTGACACTTTTGTAGTTAAAATTTAAAGTTTTTGCACACTCATTTGCACTTATGTTATCACAAAAATAGTCCATAATTGTGCTGTCTTTTTGAAGTTTTTTGATACTGTATTTTTTTTTGCATTTGGAACACTTATATGATGTTTGTGTAACTTTATAAAGGTGTTTACTAAAACAGTATGGGCATATATCTTCTCTCATATCATATTTTTCCCAAAAGTAACTAAGAAAGAGCTTTTTTTACTCCTATTTTACATAAAAAGTATATAATTGTTGAAAATTAACTCAAGGAATATAAAGATGTGTAAAGATTGCGGATGTACAATAGCACCTCACACTCATGAACATAGTCATAGTCACTCTCACGAAGAGCACCCAAATCCTCAACTAAATGATCCTAAAACTATAGAGGTTATTACAAAGATACTAGATGTAAATGATACACAAGCTGCTCACAATAGAGAGCATTTTGAAAAACATGGAGCATTGGCGGTTAACCTTATGAGTAGTCCTGGTAGTGGTAAAACTACACTCCTTGAGGCTACTATAGATCATGGAGGCATAAAACTTGGTGTTATTGAAGGTGATCTTGAAACAAATCAAGATGCAGATAGAATTAAGGCAAAAGGAGCAGTAGCTCATCAAATAACAACAGGTCAAGCATGTCATCTTGATGCTCATATGGTTCACGATGGATTACATCATATGCCAATAGATGGACTTGATGTTGTATTTGTAGAAAATGTTGGAAATCTAGTTTGCCCAGCTTCATATGATGTTGGAACACACTTAAATGTTGTACTTCTATCAGTTCCAGAAGGAGATGACAAACCAGCAAAATATCCTGTTATGTTTAGAGCTGCTGATGTTCTTCTGATTACAAAATGTGATTTACTTCCTTATTTTGATTTTGATGTTGAAAAGGCTATAAAAGAGACAAGAAAACTTAATCCAAAAGTTGATGTTATAGAAATTGATTCTAAAAGTGGACAAGGTATAGATAAGTGGGTTAGTTATCTTCAGATGAAAAAGGCATTAAGATAATGTGTCTCTCAATCCCTTCAAAGGTAGTAGAAATCGATGAAAACAATATGGCAACAGTCGATACTATGGGCGTAAAGAGACAAGTCACACTTGATTTGATTGGTGAGAGTGTTGAAGTTGGTGAGTATGTGCTTATTCATGTTGGATTTGCTATGAATAAGATAAGTACAGAAGAAGCAGAAGAGTCTATACGACTTTATGAAGAGATAATTGAGCAGATGAATAGTGGCCAAATAGATGAAGATGAGGGAGATATGGGTTATGCCTCAAAAAGAACTTGATCTATTTAAGGCTTTTCGCAATCCTGAACACATGAAAGCCTTAGCAAAACTAATAAAACAAGAATCAAAAACAAAAATTAGACTTATGGAAGTATGTGGAGGTCATACTCATACAATCATGAAGTATGGTATACCTCAAATTTTGCCGGATACTATAGAGTTTGTGCATGGTCCTGGATGTCCTGTTTGTATTATGCCAAAAGAGCGAATTGACCATGCATATGTACTTTCACAGCAACCAGATGTAATTATGGTGACATTAGGTGATATGATAAAAGTTCCAGGTAGTCATGGTAGTCTACAGGATGCTAGAAGTAAAGGTGCAGATGTTCGTTTTGTATATTCTCCACTTGATACTTTAAAAATTGCTAAAGATAATCCAGAAAAAAAAGTAATATTTTTTGCAATTGGTTTTGAGACAACAACACCAATGACAGCTGCACTTATAGATCAAGTAATTAAACATGATTTAAAAAATATATTTTTTCATATTAACCATGTTACGGTTCCAGAGGTTATGGAAGTTTTATTGCAAAGTGAAGAGTGTTTGATTGATGCCTTTATAGGACCAAGCCATGTAAGCGTTATAACTGGCTCAAAAATATATGATCAATTTCCAAAAAAATATCATAAACCAGTTGTCGTTACTGGATTTGAGCCTATTGATGTTATGGAAGGTATCTTGATGATCGTTCGTCAAGTCAATGAAAAACGGGCAGATCTAGAAAATCAATACAAAAGAAGTGTTTCATATGAAGGTAACATAGTTGCACAAGATTTGATAAATAAATATTTTGATCAAAGAGAGCTTTTCAAATGGAGAGGACTTGGAAATATCCCTAAAAGTGGACTAAAGTTAAAAGATGAATTTTCCTACTTAGATGCAGAAAAAATTTATGATAAAGTTCTACCAAAAGAGGAGATAAATGACCATAAGCTTTGTATATGTGGCGACATACTAAAAGGGGTAGCAAAACCTACAGATTGTAAAGTATTTGGTAAAGCTTGTAAACCAAGTAGTCCAATAGGAAGTTGCATGGTTTCAAGTGAAGGTGCATGTGCAGCATACTACAAATATGGTGGAGTATTATGATGAAACTAATTACACTCGCACATGGAAATGGTGGGGAAGAAAACAACGAGCTTATAGAGGGTATTTTTTATAAATATTTAAAAAATGACTACTTAAAGAAAAGTGAAGATGCCTCTTTGATTGAAGGTGGTAAGCTTGCTTTTACAACAGATAGTTTTACTATCAGCCCACTTTTTTTTAGTGGGGGAGATATAGGCAAGCTTTCTGTTTGTGGGACATGCAATGATCTTGCGATGATGGGTGCAAAACCTAAGTATGTAACACTAGCTATGATTATAGAAGAGGGCTTTGAAGTTAGTGTTTTAGATGAAATTGTAAAAAGTATAAAAAAAGAGCTTGAAATTTGTGGAGCAGTAGTGGTTGCAGGAGATACAAAAGTAGTACCACGAGGAAGTGTAGATAGACTTTTTATAAATACCAGTGGTGTTGGTGTTATGCAGCTTGAAGGTATAAGTGCAAGTAATTTAGCTGTTGGAGATGCTATAGTTGTTTCTCGTGATATTGGTACACATGGGGCTGCTATCTATGCAAATCGTGAAGGTATAGATATAACAAGTACATTAAAGAGTGATTGTGCCTCTTTATGGCCAATGGTAGAGGCTCTAAAAGATGCCAGAATCAAACCAAAAGAGATGAGAGATGCTACTCGTGGTGGACTTGCCGCTGTTTTAAATGAGTGGGCAAAAGCTAGTAATATTTGTATCGAGATAGATGAAGAAAAGATACCTGTATGCAGTGAAGTTAAAGGTATTTGTGAACTTTTAGGTTTTGAGCCAAGTGCTTTGGCCAATGAGGGTACTTTTGTACTTGCATTAGATCCAAATGATGTAGATGAAGCCATTAAGGTTTTAAAAACCTTTTCTCAAAATAAAATGTGTTCCTGCATAGGAAAAGTCACAGATGAGTATACTAAAAAAGTAGTACTTTCTAGTGAATGGGGTACTAAAAGATTTTTAGATATGCCTACTGGTGAGCTTCTTCCTAGGATCTGTTAAGATGCATGAATTTTCAATAGTGCAAGATTTATTGTATATGTGTGAAAAAAATGCTAAAGATAATAGTGCAACAAAGGTTACAAAGGTGGAAGTTAAGATTGGTAAACTAAGTGGTGTAGAGCCTCATCTTTTACAGATTGCTTTTGATACTTTTAAAGAGAAGACTATCTGTGATGGAGCTGAGTTTTGTATACATCACCAAGATTTAGTTGTGAGGTGTACCATGTGTGGAAAAGAGACTATTTTAGAAAAAAATACATTTGCTTGTCCTCATTGTGATGGTGCAGTTGAAGTTTTAGATGGTGAAGATATGTACCTTATGAAATTAGAAATGGAGTAAAAAATGATAAATGTAAAAAAAGTTCTTTTAATGACAGTACTTGTATCAAGTGTGCTACAGGCACATTTTGGAGTATTAAAACCAGATTCGGATGTAGTTACAAACTCAAAGAAGCAAAATATGCAGATAATGTTTATACATCCTTTTGAGCAAACTTATATGCAGATGGATAAACCAAAAGAGTTTGGTTATTTTTTAGATGGAAAAAAAGTTAATTTACTTAGTAAAATAAAAAGTAAAAGAATCAAAGGTTTTCAGACCTGGGAATATACTACGAAGTATAAAAATATAGGAGACTATATCTACTTTGTAGATCCAAAGCCATACTTTGAACCAAGCGAAGGTAAGTTTATAAGACATATTACAAAGACCATAGTTGATGTACACAATGCAGGAGAGGGATGGGATGCAAAAACTGGTTTAAAAGCGGAGATTGTTCCATTAAGTCGCCCATATAGTTTATATAGTGGTAATATATTTAGTGGAACTGTTTATTATAAAGGAAAAGTCGTTCCTTATGCTGAAGTAGAGATTGAATATCTTAATGATACAAGTCATTTTGAAGCACCTACTGACAATCATATTACTCAAGTAGTAAAAGCAGATAAAAACGGAGTGTTTCATTATGCTATGCCAAAATCTGGTTGGTGGGGATTTGCAGCTCTTATTGAAGATGATGTAACAATCAAAAAAGATAATAAAGACTACCCAGTTGAGCTTGGTGCTGTGATTTGGGTTAAGACATATGAGATGAAGTAATGCATATAAGTGAAGGTGTTTTAAGACCAGAGATTTTAATAGGTGGGGCAATTGTTACTATTGCTATAAGTGCTTATGCCCTTAAAAAATTAAAAAATGAGGAAATACCTCTTGTCGCAGTATTTTCTGCCCTGTTTTTTGTTGGGTCATTTATACATATTCCTATTGGTCCTGCTTCTATTCATTTGGTTCTAAATGGCATAATAGGAGCAATTTTAGGTGTTAGAGCATTTATTGCTATTGGTATTGCTCTTCTTATTCAAGGCCTTCTTTTTGGATATGGTGGAGTAAGTACACTTGGAATAAATACATTCAACATGGCATTACCAGCGTTATTGGCATATTATATTTTTTCTATACAAGTAAAAAATCAAGTATTAGAAAAAATAAAGTATTTTTGTGTGGGATTTATAGCAGTTGGCCTATCTGCTTTAATGCTATCTCTTACTCTAGCACTCAATGGAGATTCTTTAGTAGAAGCAGCTAAAATTTCATTTTTGAGCAATATACCAATTATGTTTATAGAAGGTTTTATAACTATGTTTGCAATACTGTTTCTGAAAAAAGTCTATCCAAAAATTATTGAGGAGTTAAAATGAGATACATAACTATACTATTTTTTATATCAGTATCGCTATTTGCACATAAACTATATATACTTGCTGATGATGATGGAAAAACTTTACATATTAAGAGCTATTTTACGAAGAGTTCTTTTTGTCAAGATTGTAAAGTTAAGATATTAGGTGAAAAAGATAAGCTTTTATTTGAAGGTATTACAGACAAAAAAGGAGAAGCAAGTTTTCCTCATATACAAAAAAATATAGACATTGAGGTTATTGCATCTATGGGACACAAAAATAGAGTCTCATATGAGAGTGAAAATAATGTAAGTGGAAATAATATAAGCGAAAATGTAGATGAAAATGAATCATATACAAAGATGATTTTAGCTCTTTTATCTATTGGGTTTATATTTTTTCTTTTAAAGTTGGTTAAAAAGAGGTGATATCACCATCATTTGGCTTAATCTCGGTCATACTTTATAGCTTTGGACTCTCTTTTGTAGAAAGTCCATCGCTAAGTATGTTGATTGCTCCTGTGTATCTTATGATCATAAAAAAAGATGCACTATTTTTGACCTTGAAAAAAATGCTATTTTTAAATATATTTATAGTTATTATGGGTCTAAGTGCAGTTATAAATCAAGATTATGAGTACGCATTTTTAATTATATTACGAGCTAATGCATTGATACTGTTTACACTACTTGTTTTTCATGAAAAAACTCTGTTTGATATCGCTTCAGCATTACAAGTTTTAAAAGTTCCCAATAAGTTAGTAACACTATTTTTCTTTGTAGGTAAATTTGTTATAATCATTAAAAATGAGTATGAAGTTACAAAAAAAGTGATGAAAGTTAGAAATTTTAGAGCAAAAAGTAGTTTTTTTAGCTATAAAATATATGCAAATGTAATTGGCATGATGATTGTAAAATGCTTTGATAGGGCAGAGAAATTAAAATATAGTATGATACTTAGAAATTTTAAAGGCACAATTTATCAAAACAGAGAGTCTATATCCAATAAAACTGACTGGCTTTTGCTTTTTAGTGTTATTCTGTCTTTGTCTTTACATATAGGAGAAATATATCTATGAGTTGTTCAGTAACATTAAAAAATCTTTCATACCAAAATGGTGGAAATATTCTATGTCGTAACATCGATTTAAATATTACACACAAAGAGAAGATAGCTATAATAGGTCCAAATGGATGTGGTAAGACAACACTTCTAAATATTATTGCAGGACTTCAAGATAAAAGTAGTGGCACTTTAGAAATCTTCCACAATGAGATAAAATCGCAAGATGATTATGGTCCATTTAGAGATATGGTTGGATACCTTTTTCAAAATTCAGATAATCAGTTTTTATCTCCTGTTGTTATAGACGATGTTGCATTTTCTCTTCTAAGTTCTGGTATCAGTAGGGATGAGGCTCTTTTAAAATCTAGAATGATACTAAAAGACCTTGGTATTTTACATCTTGAAAATAAAATAGTATATAATCTCTCTGGAGGAGAAAAAAAGCTTGTAGCACTTGCTGGTGTGTTAGTTACAGAACCAAAGTTGATGCTTCTTGATGAACCTACTAGCGGACTTGATTATAAAATGCAAATTAGGCTTGTAGAGATTTTAAAAGATATAGATAAAAGCATAATTATAGTATCTCATCAAAAAGAGTTTATTGATTCTATTGTAGATAAAATATATGAGATAACTCCAGATGGATTGGTGTTGGTTTAATTTTGTTCTCTTAGTTTATCTTTTTTACTTTTTCTTTTCCCTTTTATTGGAGCCATTCCTTTTTGTTTTTTAGGTGTTAGTCCAGTTAACTCAAACCCTTTTATCTGCTCTTTTTCTATATTGATTTGAGCTCTTTTTTCTATGAGTTTAAAGTGATCGATATTTTCATGTGTTACAAAGCTTATAGCCTCCCCATTTTTGCCAGCCCTAGCAGTACGACCAATACGATGTATATAATCAGCAGGAGAACGAGGTAAGTCATAGTTTATAACACAATCTATATCATCTATATCTAGTCCACGAGCTGCTATATCTGTTGCAAAAAGTATGTTGATTTTTTTTGCTTTAAAATCCTCAAGGGTGTATATTCTCTCTTCTTGCTCAAGATTTCCATGAAAAGACTCTGCTTCATATCCATACTTTCTAAATTTTTGGGCTATATTATCAGCAGCTCTTTTTGTTGCAATAAAGACCAAAACTAGTTTCCAATTGTTGGTTTTTAAAAGTTCTCTTAGAAGAACTCTTCTGTTTTCCTGATTTACTTGGATTGCTCGCTGTTTTACGCTTGAAACTGTTTGATTTTCATCTTCAATGCTTACTAAAGTTGGATTTTTAGTAATTTTTGATGCTATATCTAATATCTTTTGAGGGTAAGTTGCAGAAAAAAGTAGATTTTGTCGTTTTGTTGGTATCTCTTTGAGTATACTATCTAGCTGGGCAGAAAAACCAAGGTCTAGCATCTTATCAGCTTCATCAAGAACTAAAAACTTTAGTTTAGATAGATTCATCTGCTTTTTACTAAACACATCAAGAAGTCTACCTGAAGTTGCTACCACTATATCACAACCTTGCTGTATATCATAAAGCTGATCACCTATGCTCTCACCACCAACCACACTTACTACTTTGAGTTTTTGTGAAAATTGAGTAAAAGTATCGGCAACTTGTTGTGTTAGCTCTCTTGTTGGGGTGATAACAAGTACTCTTATCTTCGGTTTTCCCTCTTTTTTATCTTTTAATAGTATATCTGTGATTGGAAGAACAAAACTAGCTGTCTTACCACTACCTGTTTGGGCTCTAGCCATGATATCTTTTTTCTCTAGTACAAGTGGAATTACTTTTGATTGTATTGGTGTTGGTTTTAAAAAGTTATTTTTTTGTAACACTTTGTTGATGGAATCTAAAAAATTGAATTTATTGAATGACATTGTATACCCTATTTGAAATTGTCTGCTATTATACTATACCCATCCTATAAAATGGGTATATGATGATTTTTTTTCTTTGTAATAGACAAATAGATTGAAAATATTGTAGAATACATAGAAAATAGAAAAAGGTAGGATGGTTATATGATTAAAGAACTTAGAAATGCAACTATTGAAGATTTACCACAGATTGTAAAGATATACAATAGAGCAATCAATGATGGTATATCAACAGCTGATAGCGAGACTGTAACACCAGATGAAAAAATAGACTGGTTTAGATCTCATGATCAAAATAAGCGTCCAATAATGGTTAAGGAATATCATGGAAAAGTAATTGCATGGGTTTCTTTGCAGCCATTTTACCCTCATATTGCATATGAAAGTAGTGCAAGAATTAATATATATATTGATAGTAACTTTAGAGGTAAAAAGCTTGGTCAGATATTTTTAAAGGAGATTGTTGATTCTGCATCTGAATTTGGTATTGAAAACTTTCTAGCATTAATATTCGCAGATAATCCAACAAGTTTAAAGCTTTTTAAAAAATTTGGATTTAAAGAGTGGGGACAGTTTCCTGGTATTGCTAAGATTCATGGTAAAGACAAAGATCTTCTTGTGTTGGGATTAAAAATAAAATGATAAAATCTATTGTATTTGATATGGACGGAACACTCCTAGATAGTAGTGCTGCGATGACATATAGTGTAAACTATGTAAGGAGTAGTTATGGTTTGGATGCAATTAAAAAAGAGGATTTAGAGAACTATATAAACGAACCAAATTCAAATATACCAAAAATGTTATATAACATAGATTCATACACAAAAGAGCATAAAGATCGTTTTGCAAAGCATTATCTAGAAAATGCAAATTTATATGTTGAGCCTTATGCTGGAGTACATGAGCTTTTAAAAGCTCTACATGTAGATGGATTTACTTTAAGTATAGCTACTAATGCAAACGATATTTTTGCTTACAACATGCTTGAAGGACAGGGGATTTTAGAGTATTTTTCATTTGTTGTAGGTGCAAATAATGTTGAAAAATCTAAACCAAATCCAGAAATGATTCATCATATTAGTAAAGTGAGTAATATCCCACTTGGTCAAACTGTCTTAGTTGGAGACAGTATTAAAGATGAAGGTGCTGCATTAAATGCTGGCATAGACTTTCTATTTGTTGATTGGGGCTATGGAAAAAGTAGTAAATATACAAAATCTTTTAGTCAAACAAAAGAATTATATAACTAT
>JALSME010000033.1 GCA_026987955.1 Sulfurospirillum sp. | reverse complement strand
TGGCAGACAGTGGGGGATTCGAACCCCCGGTACAATAAAGTACATCCGCGTTCCAGGCGAACAGATTAAACCACTCTCTCAACTGTCTTTATGTAGAGTAGAATTCTATCTACTTTCTACTTAGACACTCTTTACATATAACATCAAATGATATAGTTGCATCAAGAATGGTGTTAGATGTAGACATCTGAGCTTTTTTAATAATTTCATTTGTATCTATTAAAAAATCCTCAATGCTCCCGCATTTGGTACATACTAAGTGTGCATGGTTCTCTTTAGTAATCTCATAGTACTCTTTTTTATTTGCCAATTTAAGTTCGCTTAATAGACCCTTTTTTACCATTTCGTTTAAGTTTCTATAGATTGTAGAGAGAGAGAGTGTAGGAAATTTTAGTTTCGTCTGTTTTTCAATATCTTCAAGTGTAGCATGTCCATAGTTTTTTAGTACATCAAGGACACAAAGTCTTTGAGGTGTTGCTTTTAATGTGTGAAGTTTCAATATATCAACATGTGACATAATAGTGCCTTTTTAATTACATTATATCATAAATAGTAATTTTTAGCAACAAGTTTTTTTTATGATAGTAAATAAGCAATAACAGATATTGGAAATCCGTTTTTTGATAGTAGAAATCTGCATAGGAGTGTGTGTGTGATAAGAATGACAGATTTGGCAAAAGCCAAATTAACTATTTGATGGGCTACCATCTCAAAAAACGAATTTCTCAATTATAAAATCTAATTTGACCTCTCGGAGAAGATGAAAAGTCAAATATTGCTAGAATTATACCTATATTAAATATAAAAAAATTGTCCTATGTCAAGATTTTGAATTACTATTCATAATTAGGGATAATTGATTGGCAGTTAATTTTTGCTATAATTGCCTAAAAAAGGGTAAAAATTGGACAAAAGATATAGAAATTTTTATATTCGTTTAATAGTTGGCTTAGTTTTTTTACTTACTATCCTCATTAGTAGTATCCTAAACACATTTCAGGGCTAAGTTTTATCTTTTTTTCAAGTGGCGATGGACCAAAGTATTTGCACTTTTCAACATAAATATTGTAACTATAATCTAAGTCTAAATCATCATAAAATTTTTTCAAATTAACAAGTTTTATCCCATATAAATCAACAATTTCTAATTTTTTATAAAGTATAGAGCCATTTTTTTCTACGAGATGTGAAGGAGCGATACCTGTATATTTGCAAAAGGCTTGGGACTGCACAAAGCCGCTTAGGTTTCTGCATATAGAGATGATTTTGTCATATTTTGGAAGAGTTGTTTTTTTATCTAAAAATACAGCACGGCAACCATCATACTTCGCTGCTCTAACATTTTTCCAAAACCTATAGGCATTTGAAGATATACCAGAGAGCTCACAAAACTCTCTGTTTAAAATATAATTATCTAAAAATTGATTGTTAGAGAGTATTTGCATCTCCATTACTACTCCTTTGTCTCGTTATTGTACTATAAATTATGCAATAATTTATATTTTAAAGAGTAGAATAAATCAAAAATATTTATCCCAAATCATAAATATGATTTGGGTTTATTAGGATTAACCATGAAAAATAGATATGATGTAATAGTAGTAGGTTCAGGACCCGCTGGATTAGGAGCTGCATTTAAGTTAGCAGAGAATTCAGATAAGTCAATTTTGTTAGTAGAAAAAAAGAAAATAAGCTCAGGTGGATTAAGAAACGATTGTAAGCAGAACTATACATATCCTGTTGGATTTCCATTTGAGCATTGGGAAAAGGATGAAGTTGATGAGCTTTTAAAAGAGGTAAAAAATCATCTAAATCCAAAGATGGAAACAAGACAAAATATTGAAAAATACGAAAAAAGAGCTAGAAAAATTGGCGTAGAGATACTCTCTATCGATCAGGCACATGTAGGAACAGATAAATCATCGGCACTTATAAATAGTCTTATAGAGAAATTAAGAGCTCTACATGTAGAGGTTGCCTTAAATACAGAAGTTAAAGAACTCTCAAATGATAAAAAAGAGATAACCCTGCTAAGTGGGCAAGTTATAGAATTTGATCATATTATACTAGCTGCAGGAAGAGCTGATTATGATTGGGTTCAATCGCAGATGAATACTTTAGGTATTAATTATAATGATAATATAGTAGACATTGGTGTAAGAGTTGAGACGAAGGAGGAGAATTATCCAATCGTTCGAGATTACTATGATCCTAAAATTCTTTTTCCTGGTAAGGTGCGAACTTTTTGTACAAACTCTGGATGTGCCCATATCGTAAAAGAGAAGTATAAGGGTTATTTTTCAGTTAATGGGCACTCTTTATCAAAAGAGAACAAAAGAAATAATCTTGTAAATTTTGCAATGCTAAAAACAATACGACTTACAGAACCAGTAGTGAGTGGACAGCAGTTTGGTAAAATACTAGGCGAGATGGTAATGCAGCTTTCAGGTGGTTCTGTAATCATGCAAAGAGTTGGTGACTTTAGACTTGGAAGTAGAAGTAAGAAAGAGACTTTTAATTCCGATTTATATGATTTTGAGCCAACTCTAAAAAGTGCTGTTGCAGCGGATTTATCACTAAGTATGCCAGCTAAAATATTGAGAGATATATGGAAATCACTTAAAATGCTTGACACCATTATCCCTGGAATTTTGCATCCATCTACTATAATTTATTATCCAGAGATAAAGACATACTCTAATAGACCAGAGTTTATTGATAAAAATTTTATGGTAAAAGATGGGTACTACATCATAGGAGATGGAGCAGGAACAAGTAGAGGCATTACTGGAGCATGGGCATCAGGAATAAGAGCAGCAAATGGGATTTTGAATCGGTCTTAAAATGAATAAAAAGATGAATATATTTTTAATATTTTCGGATGAAGAAACAGAAAAAGAGTATATTAAATGGCGACTACCATCAAAAAGCATACAGATAAGAGTTATATCTTTTTTAACTGCTATATTATATCTCATAGTTTTTCAGATAGATAGAGTTGTAGCCAGTGGCTACGCATTGGAAATAATGACTATATTTCATCTGTTTTTGGTACCTATACTATTATTAACAGTAACTTTTTTATCTTTTTGGGAAAGATTTTATAATAAGATGAACCTGCTTCTTCTTGTTTCACCTGTCGTTGCAATTATTGGAAATTTATTAGTAGTTAACTATGTGCCAGATTATAAAATGTATCTACCAGAAATATATCTGGTTATAATTTGGACTTTAACTATTTCTGGTTTAAGACTTTTTCATGCGATTTTAAGTGTTACATGTACGATTTTGTTAACATTTATATTTTTATATCATATTCCTAGTGAAGTATTTTTGATGCACTTGTTTTGGATTTTTGCATCACTATCTTTTGGTTTGGCAAGTGCATATATATTTGAAGAATTAAATAAAAAAAATTTTTTACACCACAAAAAGCTGAAATCCTTAGCAACAACAGACAGCTTAACGGGGCTATTTAATAGAGCTAAACTTAAAGATGTAGTGGAAAATGAAATATCAAGAAGCCAAAGATATAAACATACTTTTGGTCTTGCCATTATCGATATAGATCACTTTAAAATTGTAAATGATAACTACGGTCATCAATCAGGAGATAGAGTTTTAGTAGAAATTTCCGAGCTTGTAAAAAACAGCTTAAGAGTAACGGATAAGTTATTTAGATGGGGAGGTGAAGAGTTTGTTATAGTATGTCCACAAACAGATAAAGATGGACTAACAATGTTAGTAGAAAATATAAGAAAAAAAGTTGAAGAACATATTTTTAAAGAGATAGGTTCAATAACAGTAAGCATAGGTTTTACAATATATGAAGAAAAAAACAATGAAATAAGCCTAGTAAAAAAAGCAGACGAGGCACTATATATTGCCAAAAATGGAGGAAGAAACAG
>JALSME010000032.1 GCA_026987955.1 Sulfurospirillum sp. | reverse complement strand
CTAAAGGCTCTTGTAGAAGCCCTAAAGCCTTTAGGTGAGGTTATAGTTGTCGCACCTACTACTGAGAAGTCTGCTTGTGGGCACTCTTTGACTTTGACTAGGCCTTTGAAGCTTATTGAGCTTAGTGAAAACTTTTACAAGCTAGATGATGGAACGCCTAGTGATTGTGTTTATCTCTCTTTATATGCACTTTTTAAAGATAAGGGTCTTCCTGATTTAGTAGTAAGTGGTATTAATAACGGCTCAAATATGGGGGAAGATATCACATATAGTGGAACTGCGGCGGCAGCTATGGAGGCTGTGCTTCAAGGTGTCCCTGCTATTGCTGTATCTCAAGTTTATAGTGATGGACCAAAGTCTATAGAAAAATATGGCTATAAGTTAGCTCAACAATATACTTATGATATTGCTAAAAAAGTACTTGAAGGTGGATTTCCTCTTCAAAAAAGAAGATTTTTAAATATAAATATACCGCCAATTGATATGTCTACATGCAAGGGGATTAAAATAACTCATGCAGGTAGTAAAGGATATGGAAATGATGCACATATACATAAAAATCCCCGAGGTGAAGAGTATTATTGGATAGGAGCTCATGTTCTTGATTGGCAGCCTAGCGAAAATAAAACTTGTGATTTGAGTGCTATTGATGATGGTTTTGTTTCAATAACTCCTATAAAGCTGGATATGAGTGCTTATGAAGAGATAGAAAATCTAAAAGAGTGGATAGATGGATAGATTTGCAAGGACTAAACTGCTTTTTGAAGATGGTTTTGAAAAACTTCAAAGTTCAAAAGTTTTACTTCTAGGAGTTGGTGGAGTTGGTGGGTTCTGCTTAGACTCTTTGTATCGTACAGGAGTCGGCTCGATTACGGTAGTAGATTTTGATACATTTGAAATAACAAATCAAAACAGGCAACTAGGAAGCGAAGCCATTGGCATGGTAAAAGTAGATAGGATGAAAGAGCTTTATCCTAATATACAAGGGTATAATTTAAAGATTACACCTCAGTGGGTAGAGGAGTTTGACTTTGATGAATTTGATTTAGTTATTGATGCTATAGATGATATGTCTGCTAAAGTTGCTATAGCAAAAAAATGCTCACACAAACTCATAAGTTCAATGGGAGGGGCAAAAAAATTAGATCCCACCAAAATAGAGGTGGTAGATATCTGGAAAACTCATACAGATGGGCTTGCTAAGAAATTTAGAAGTGAGCTAAAACAAGTAGGTTTTAAAGAGAAATTTGATGTAGTTTTCTCAAGTGAACTACCAAACTGCAAAGGACTTGGAAGTTTTGTAGGAGTTACAGGGAGTTTTGGTTTAGCACTATCTGCTTTGGCTATTAAAAGGTTATTAGCTCAATAGGTAATATTTTCTACATCACCAAGAGGAAGTTTAACTGTTTTTTTTAGATCTTTTCTGTATATATATATGTTATTTCTTCCCTTATAGAGTCTATCTCCACTAAATGTTGTAGATCCTAACTTATAGCGTTGATTTTGTTTTAAAAAGACTGACTCCCCAAGAGTTTTTCCTATGGGCTCATAAAGAGTGGTTACAAAAAGTAAAATAGTTATGATATAGATTTTCATAAATATCTTAACAAAAGAACTATACATAAGTAAATAGCCTACTAGTAGTGATAATGGCACAATAATATAAAAATTTTGATTGTCTACAAAGAGTACATTGAAATACACATCTATCTTATAAAAATCAAAATAGTGAAGCTTTAATCCTATAAAATAGAGAAAATCAAGAATACTGATAAATATAAAACCCATAAAAAATGAGCCAAAAATTCTGTTTATCATCTTAGCCTCCTTGCCTTTTTTTGATTTATTTTTATCATTTGCGATGCTTTACTCTCAAAAAAACCTCGCTCATCTTCTACTATTATATCAGCTTTTTGCTTTGCATAGCTCTCATCAAATTTTTCTCCCGTCAAATTTGCTGAAGATGAGTATGCCCATTTTAGTTTTTTTAAAAACTTTAGATGTGTTTCATCTTTTATAACTCTAAGTGCTTCTGAGTTTTGATAAACGAAAGTAGTCTGTTTTTGTCGCCTAACTCTGTTTTTAAACTTAGTTGGAACTCTTGCAAACTCTTTTAGTGTCTCTAAGGAGTCTACACATCTGATAAATGGTTGCTTTTTATTACGCTGTTTTGAAGTTGCTAGTTTTTCACTATTTTGAGACAAAAAGCCCACAGTCGTTTCAGTTTGTACTAAATATACCAACTGTGGGTTCATTTTTTTACTTAAGGTAATCTTGAAGTGCTTTGGGCTCTAATGCACTTCCATCTTCAACATGCTCAATTGATTGAGCTGCTGCACGAGCAGCTGCTATTGTAGTGAAATATGGTATATTGAATCTAAGAACAGATTGACGGATTTTTTTAGCATCATCTTTGCTTGATTTCTCATCACTTGTGTTTATCATCAAATCAACATCACCATTTTTAAGTTTATCTTCAATATTTGGTCTACCCTCACTTATTTTATGGACAAACTCTGAGTTAACTCCTGCCATTACAAGAGCATTGTGAGTTCCACCTGTTGCAAGTATTTTAAATCCAAGTTTTTCAAAACCTATTCCAATATCTTTTGCATATGCTTTATCTTCATCAGTTAAAGATATAAAAACTGTTCCACTTCCTGGAATCATATTACTGGATGCTATCTGAGATTTTGCAAAAGATGTTGAAAATGAATCACTAATACCCATAACTTCACCTGTACTTTTCATCTCTGGTCCAAGAATCAAATCTGCACCTGCAAGTTTACTAAACGGAAAAACCGCCTCTTTCACAGAGATATGCCCTTTTAGTTTTGGTTTTAAAATATTATCTACTTCTTCAACTACATTATACTTATCATAAAACTTCAATGCCTCTCTTAAATCACCTTGCCACATAACACGAGTTGCTACTTTTGCTAAAGGAATTCCTGTTGCTTTAGAGACAAATGGTACAGTCCTACTTGCTCTTGGATTTACCTCAATCATATATAACTCATCTTTATAAATTGCATACTGTATATTCATAAGACCAACTACACCAAGGTTTAGTGCTATTTTTTTAGTTTGATTTTCTACTATTTTAGTTAATCTGTCACTTAAACTTACAGTTGGTAAAGAACAAGCACTATCCCCACTATGGATTCCTGCTTCTTCTATATGCTGCATAATACCACCGATATAAACATCTTTGCCATCACAAATTGCATCAACATCTAGCTCAATGGCACGATCAAGAAACTGATCAAGAAGAACAGGAGAGTTATGAGATACACTTACCGCCTCATCCATATACTGATTTAACTCATCTTCATTATAAACTGTTCTCATACCACGACCACCAAGCACATAAGAAGGGCGGACTAAAATTGGATAGCCAATCTCTTTAGAGTACTTAATAGCCTCTTCTTTGCTAGTTGCTGTTGCATTATTTGGCTGTTTTATCTCATTATCTAATAAAAACTTAGAAAACTTCTCTCTATCTTCAGCTTCATCAATAACTCTTGCAGTTGTTCCGATAATTTTACCACCAATTACTGTTAATCTTTTTGCGATTTTAAGGGGAGTTTGCCCACCAAAATGAACTATAATGCCATCTGGGTTTTCTCGCTCAACTACACTTCTTACATGTTCAAAATCAATTGGCTCAAAGTAGAGTATATCACTTGTATCATAGTCTGTTGAGACAGTTTCAGGATTACAATTGTACATGATGGTTGTAACTCCCAAATCACGAAGGGCATAAGAGGCATGAACACAACAGTAGTCAAACTCAATTCCCTGTCCAATTCTATTTGGTCCACCACCAATAATCATAACTTTTTTCTTATCACTCTTTTGTACTTTTTGTTTTGGTAGTTTAGTGATATTGGTTGTAGAGTAGAGGTATGGAGTAAGGGACTTAAATTCTGCTGCACAAGTATCTACTTCGTTATATTCTAACTCGATTCCAAGCTTTGAACGAGCTGTATATATATCATTTTGGGTAAGTTCTAAGTTGTCATACTTATTGATCAACCATGCTATCTTTTTATCTGAGAAACCATAACTTTTTGCCCGTCTTAGGAGTTTTTCGTCATTTAATGCAAACATATCTAGCTTTTTCTCAAGCTCTAATATCTCTCTAAACTGATTTAGGTACCACTTGTCTATGCGACTCAACTCGTGAAGCTCATCAACACTCATACCACGACCCATAGCCTCCATAACACACAACATTCTTACTTCATTTGGTCTTCTTATCTCTTGTTTAAGTTTCTCATCATCATATGTTATCTCATCAAAGCCACTCAGTCCTGTTTCAAGTGAACAAAGTGCTTTTTGAAAAGACTCTTTAAAGGTTCTTCCTATTGCCATAACCTCTCCAACACTTTTCATGCTAGTTGTAAGAGTGCTCTCTGCCATAGGAAATTTTTCAAATGTAAAACGAGGAATTTTTGTAACTATATAGTCAATGACTGGCTCAAAAGATGCTGCAGTTCCTGTGATGTCATTTGTAATTTCATCAAGAGTAAAACCAACTGCTAAAAGAGTTGCAACTTTTGCTATTGGATAGCCTGTTGCTTTTGATGCTAATGCTGAAGAGCGACTAACTCTTGGATTCATCTCAATAACAGTCATACGACCTGTCTTTGGACACACTGAAAACTGAACATTGCTTCCACCTGTGTCTACACCAATCTCACGCAAAATTGCAAAAGATGCATTTCTCATCTTCTGATACTCTTTGTCGGTCAAAGTTAGAGCAGGAGCCATAGTTATACTATCTCCTGTATGAACTCCCATAGGATCAAAGTTTTCGATTGAGCAGACGATGATACAGTTATCTGCACTATCTCTAATAACCTCCATCTCATACTCTTTCCAACCCAAGAGTGATTCTTCAATCAGTATTTCTGTAATAGGGCTAATCTCAAGTCCAGTAGCTGCAAGCTCCTTAAACTCATCGATATTATAAGCAACACCACTTCCCCCACCAGCAAGTGTATAAGAAGCACGGATGATAAGTGGAAAGCCTATAGTCTCTGCTGCCTTCATAGCATCTTCCATGTTGTAAGCATATCTACTTATAGGCAGGTCCATGCCTATTTTTATCATCGCTTCTTTAAATTCTTGTCTATCTTCACCTTTTTTTATAGCTGCTGGATTTGCTCCAAGAAATTTAATACCCTCTAGCATACCTTTATCATGCATACTCATAGCAACATTGAGTGCTGTTTGTCCACCCATAGTTGGTAAAACTGCATCTACATTCTCTTTTTTTATAATTTTTGCAATGATCTCTTCATTGATAGGTTCCACATAAGTTCTATCCGCAAACTCAGGGTCTGTCATGATTGTAGCTGGATTTGAGTTTACTAAAATAACTCTATAGCCTAACTCTTTGAGTGTTTTCGTCGCTTGTGTTCCTGAGTAGTCAAACTCGCATGCTTGACCTATGATGATGGGACCAGATCCTATCAGCAAAATGGTTTTTATATCTTCTCTTTTTGGCATTTTTATATCCTATGTAAAATTCAATTCAATTCCAAAATGTGGTTCTGAATTCAATTTTGCTCTATGATATGATAGTACGAAGGTACTGTAATCTTACTATATGGCTCAATAACTACAGTTTTTGATAGCTCCTCTTTTATAACTTTTTTAACAATTCCAACTGGAACACCTTTGAAAAATATACCATCTAATCCACTTGTTATTACTTCATCTCCAACTTTAGGATTCATCCAAAGAGGAATATATCGTACTTGAACCTCTTTTTTCTTTCCCATCACAACACCTGGGATTTTGCTCTCTCCAACAAAAACAGAAAAAATTGATTTAGGATCTCCTAAAAGTAGAGCCAAAGGATTCCCATCTTTTTCTACTACAATCCCCGCGCTACTTCCATGGTTTAATAAGCCATAGATACGAGAAGAGTTAAAATCCTTATAATCTACCCAAACCTTATAAAAATCATTCAAATTTACATATGAGTTTGAACGAATAAGCTTAACTCTAGGCGCATACTCTTCTAAGCCATTGAGTTTTAACATATCATTTAACTTTGAGGCAAATGCGCTTAGTACCTCTGCTGAGTTTTGAAGGTGCAAATTTGCAACTCTAAGCTCTTGTATCTCTTTTTGTTGATAAAAATGCTCATCTATCTTATCTTTAATGGCCTTTTTTACATCAAGATAAAAAGAGATAGAGGCATTGCTGTTTTTAGAAAACACACCTCTTATATCATCTCCATATTTTAGCGATATAAGCACTAAAACTACTATGAAAAGTTTAAGTTTAAATCTATTCATTTGCCAATTGTTGCAGTAGTCCTATCTCATCAAGTGCTTTTCCCGTACCTTTTGCAACTGCTAAAAGTGGCTCATCTGCTACAAAAACAGGAAGTTTTACAATATCTGAGAGGTACTTATCGATGCCTCGTATCAATGCTCCACCACCAGTAAGAACAACACCATTTTCAACTATATCACCAGCAAGATCTGGAGGCATAACTTCAAGTACATCTTTAAGTGCATCTGCTATCTCACGAAGTGGCTCTTTTGTTGCATCTCTTACATCTTCACTTGTTAACTCAATTCTGCTCAAAAGTCCACTAACTTGGTCTCTTCCTTTTACCATCATAACAAGTGGCTCATCTTGAAGTATTGCAGTACCTATCTCAATCTTAATCTCTTCACCAGTTCTCTCACCAATAAGTAAGTTGTACTTCTTCTTAACATACTCAACAATTGCAAGGTCTATCTTATCTCCTGCTGTTCTTATTGATTTAGAAATTACAAGTCCGCCTAGTGAAACTACACCGATCTCAGTTGTTCCACCACCAATATCAACAACTAAGCTTCCTTTTGGATCACGAATTGGAAGCCCAGCACCAATTGCAGCTGCCATTGGCTCTTCAATCAAAAATACTTCTCTAGCACCAGCACTCATCGCTGACTCACGAACTGCTTTTCTCTCTACTTGGGTAAGCCCATAAGGAACACAGATAATAATTCTAGGTCTTAAAAAACTTTTTCTCTTATGTGCAGTTTCTATAAAATATCTGATCATCTTCTCTGTCATATCAAAATCAGCAATGACTCCATCTCTCATAGGACGAATCGCCTCTATATTTCCGGGGGTTTTACCGACCATATTCTTAGCCTCTTTACCTACTGCTAAAATCTTCTGTCTACCATACTTGTCTCTTTGAACCGCAACAACTGATGGCTCATTGATAATGATACCCTTACCTTTTAGCAATACAAGTGTATTTGCCGTTCCAAGGTCTATACTCATATCGTTTGAGAAAAAACCAATTAAATTGTCTAAAATCATTATGCACTCTTCTTATTTTTTTTAATATATAACGGCTTCTCGCCATTTACTACTACATCTTTTGTGATTAGCACCTCATAACCATCAAGCTCAGGAAGCTCATACATGATATCTGTCATAATCTCTTCCATAATACTTCTCAAACCTCTTGCACCTGTTTTTCGTTTTATAGATAGCTTTGCAACCTCTACTAGCGCCTCTTCTTCAAAATTTAGCTCTACATTGTCAATCGCAAAAAGTTTTCTATACTGCTTAAATATCGCATTTTCTGGTTCAGTTAAAATTCTAACCATCTCATCTTCTGTAATCTCGCCAAGAGTAGCTGTAACATGAAGACGCCCAATAAGCTCAGGGATCAGACCATAATGAACTAAGTCATCTGGCTCTATCTTCTCAAACAGTTTTATATCATCACTTTTTGCTCTCTTTTCTTGATCAAAGCCAAGAACATTGCTACCTATTCTTCTTTTGATAATTTCTTCAAGCCCATCAAATGCACCACCACAAATGAAGAGTATATTTGCCGTATCAATCTGCAAAAATTCTTGATTTGGATGCTTTCTTCCGCCTTTTGGTGGGATATTTACCAAACTTCCTTCTATGATTTTAAGAAGTGCTTGTTGAACTCCCTCACCACTAACATCTCTAGTGATTGAGCGATTTTCACTCATACGAGCTACTTTATCTACCTCATCTATAAACACGATGCCTTGCTCTGCTCTTTTAACATCGCCATCTGCTGCTTGAAGCAGTCTTGTCAAAATATTTTCTACATCTTCTCCAACATAACCAGCTTCTGTCAAACTCGTTGCATCACTAATCGCAATTGGAACATCTAAAAATTTTGCCATAGTTTGAGCCATAAGAGTTTTTCCACTTCCTGTTGGTCCAATTAGAAGTATATTTGATTTTGATATCTCTGTATCATCTTCAACTACACCTTGTTTAAAAATTCTTTTATAGTGGTTATAAACTCCAACAGAGAACACTTTTTTTGCTCTATCTTGTCCGATTACAAACTTATCTAACATTTTCTTTAGCTGTTTTGGAGTTAAAAGCTCTTGCTCTATAAGGTCTTTATTCTCTTTTTTATTGTCATCTTTTAAATCACCGAAAAATATCTTGTGAGCAGAAACCACACAGTGTTCACATATAAAAACACCCTCTCCTGCTATCAGTCTTGTATCATTACTCTCTCTAGAGCCGCAAAAGCTACACTCTTTCATATACTCCCCTATCACTAAAGCTTCTTCTTATAGTTATTATCATCTTATTTTTTCCTCTCATTTGTCTCTCCTCTTTTTCAGGAACAAAGTCCCTAAAAAATTCCTCACGACTGAAACACAAAGTAGTTATTTCTGCACTCATTTATTGCTATTTCTTTCGTAAGGTATGCCTCTTGTAGTCTCTTTTATGAAGCTACACAGTTGCAATACTTTTTCATTTTTTTCATTTTCTAAAAGCTCATTTGCCACATCTTTGATAGCTTTTCCACTTCTAAAAAGTTTCCTAAATGCACCTTGAAGTGCTCTTATATCATCTCTTTCAAATCTTCTTTTAAGCCCTATTGCATTTAGACCTTTTACAACTGCACGGTTACCTTCAGCTAAACAAAATGGTGGTATATCTTGACTAATTGCACTAGCCCCACCAATCATACAGCCCTCTCCAATCTTTACAAACTGATGAATAGGAGTCAAGCCACCAATAACAGTAAAGCTACCAACTTCGACATGTCCTGCTAATGTTGCATTGTTTGCCATAGTCACATTGTTACCGATTTGACAATCATGTGCTATATGACAGTAAATCATAATAAAACAGTAATCACCAATGCGAGTAACTCCACCGCCATGCTTTGTTCCTGCATTTATGGTTACGAACTCTCGTATCTTGCAATTTTTCCCAATAGTAACTTTAACATCATCTTCTGCTGTGTAGCCACTATCTTGGGGAGGCATTCCGACTACCGCATAAGGGTAAATTTTTGTATTGGTATCTACAAAAGTGTTTCCATAAATCTGTGCACCCTGCATCACTTCAACACCGCTTTTTAGAATAGTGTCTTTTGAAACAAAACTAAAAGCTCCAATCTTGACATCTTCAGCTATATTTGCTCCATCTTCTATAATCGCTTGTGGGTGAATATTTGACATTGTTCGTCTACTTATCTACAATCATCGCTTTAAGTTCAGCTTCACAAACCAACTTATCATCTACAAATGCTTTTGCTCCTAAAACCCAGATATTGCCTCTTTGTTTTATAACATTTAGCTTATAAACCAGTCTATCACCAGGAGTTACAGGGCTTCTAAACTTACACTTGTCTATGCTCATAAAGTAAACTACCTTATCTTTCGCAGCCTCTTGATCCTCTTTGCTTGCACTTTTAAATGCCAACACTCCACCAGCTTGTGCCATACCTTCAACGATCATAACACCTGGGTATATTGGGTGATTTGGAAAATGTCCTTGAAATATATGCTCTCCAATTGTTACATTTTTAAAACCCTCAATAGACTCGCCCTCTACTAGGTCTGTAATTCTATCAATCAATAAAAATGGAAATCTATGAGGTAAGATTTTCTGAATCTCTACAACATCTATATTAGTCAAATTAAAGCCTTTTATAAAAATTTTTCTATTTTATCTAAATTTAACTAAATTTTCTCTAACATCATTATAAGTTTTTGATTTAATTAGAATTTCGTACTTTTTTAACTCCAGTTTATCTATAACAATTATGGGGTTAAGTGTCTGTAAAAAACCACTAGAGAGGCTATATCTTAGTTTGATTTCATGCTCTACATGTAGAGGTGTTTTTATAAGTTCCCTCACGCAACTATATGAAGTTTTTAAAAGCTCATTTAGTTTTTTTATATCTAAAAAGATTATCTCTTCACGATTAAAGTAACCAATTCCATCCTCAATATGCTCTATTTTACCTCTAGTAAACTCCCTATTTAGGGTTGAATAAAAAAGTATGTAACTTGGTACGACTCTACTTTTCCCCTCTCTCACTAAGCCACTAAAAAGTCTATAATTTAAAAACTTTTCTCTTTTTAATCTAAATTTTATCTCTTGTTGTTCGCACTCTATTACTTTTTCATAAAGCTCGATTCTCTCTTCTATAGATGAAGGTAAAACCTGTTTTGTAATTGGGCTCATAAGCTCATCATTGATTCTATTTTGAGAAGCTCTTTGTTTTCCAAGAGCGAACATACAACCACAATAGTTTTGATGATATAGCATATCTTTTTTAGCCAATGCAAACTGCTCCTGTGTTCCACCATCTACTCTAAAATCTGGCGTGTCTACATGCAAAGAGTATTTTTTTTCAATCTCAAAAGCATTTGCTTTTAGCTGTTCGATAGACTTTTTTGGGCTAGTTAAAAGTGTTGTTGTAATCTCTTTTATACCAAGTTTTACTGCCTGTTTTGCTGTTGTCTCAAGGCGGTTGTCAAAACAGATAGAACATCGCTTTCCTTTTTCTGGTTCATCTTCAAAGCCCTTTACGGCTTCTAACCAACCTTCAAAATCATACTCGCCCTCTATAAGCCTAATTCCAAGCTTATCACAGCTTCTTTGCACATCTAAAAGACGAAGTTGGTACTCACTATATGGGTGTATATTTGGATCATAAAAAAAACCAATCAACTCTTTTTGCGGGTAAAGTTTTTGCAGTTTTTGCAGAAAAAAGTGACTATCAACAGAACAACATATATGAACTAACAAAATTTAAACCTTTTTTTCTATTTGAAATGATAAAATGATTATATCTTAATTTTCAAGGGTAAAAAAGGTGAAATATTTAAAAAGTTTTAGATTTTGGGTTTTAGTTCTATCTTTGACATATACAGCTTTTGGCTTTATACTCATTCCTTGGTTTTTAACCAACAAACTTTCACCGATTTTAAAAGACAAAATTGGTCTACATGTAGAGCTAGGAGAGACAAAATTTAACCCATATACTTTTCGCCTTACTCTCAACGATATACTTTTAAAAGACCTAAACAACAAGCCTGCTCTCAGTATAAAGCAAATCTTTGTTGATTATTCTCCAATTGCTCTTTTGAATAGCACTGTTTTATTTAAAAACATAAAGATAGATTCACCAAAACTATATACAGCATTAAATAAAAATGGAAAACTAAACCTAGAAAACATACTTCCTCCAAGCCCAAAAAATACTAAAGAAGAGAAAAAGAGCGAACCATCTTCAATCATATTTACACTATATAAATTTTCAATTACAAATGGAGGTTTGAACTTTAAAGATTTAAGAAAAGCCAATCCTTTTAGTGTTGATTTTGGACCTATAAATTTTATGGCTCACGATATCAGTACAAAACCAGATGATTTGAATGCATACTCTTTTTATACAAAGATAAACAACCATGGAGAGCTCTTTTGGGAAGGTGGTATGAGACTAAATCCACTAAAGATATATGGAGAGGTAACTGCAAAGAACATAAGTTTACCAAAACTATACAAATACACCATATCTGACTTTGAAGCAATCTTGAGTAATGGAGAGATAAACTTAAACATACCTTACCAAATAGACCTTTCAAAAGAGGTTGATGTTAGTATCAATGGAGCTAGTCTATCTTTAAATAATATCCTTTTTATAAACAAAACCACAAATCACTCTGTTGTTGATGTCCAAAACATAGCAGTAGATGGTATATACTTCGACCTACTAAAAAAATCAATTGACATAGAAAAAGCAACTATAAGTAAACCAAATCTTTTCACTCTGCTCAACGAAAATGGAGACCTAACAATCACCAATGCCTTTACAAGTAAAATCAAAAAACAAAAAACAAAGCCAAATCAAGAAACAGAAGATAAGTGGAACTTTCATCTTAAAGATACTACTATTGACAATGGTATAGTAACTTTTATAGACAATATGACAAACAAACAAATACCATACAACCTCTCAAATGTTTCTATAAATGTTAAAGATATCTCACTTGATAAAAATATCCCCATAACATACTCACTTGATACCAAGCTCAACAAAAAAAGCCATATCAATGCACTTGGGTCTGTTATAACTGAGCCATTTAATCTTAAAAGCACTATCAGTGTTTCAAACTTAAATTCCAATGATTTTATTGAGTATATAAAACCATTTATAAACTTCAAACTAGACAGTGCAAACATAAGTGCAAAAGCTAAAGTAGATGTTAGTTATAAAGATGCTCTAAAACTAGACCTAATTAGCGACATAGATATCAGTAATCTTTTGATAAATACAAACAATGGAGACAAGCTTCTTTTATGGAAAAACTTAGGTATAGACAACCTACACTATGTTCACAACCCAATGAAACTAAGCATAGAAAAACTAAAACTTGATGATTCATATCTAAGGGCATATGTTTATAAAGATGGGACAACAAACTTTGATGGGCTAGTAAAACCGAACTCTAAAAATACAAGCAAAGAGAAATCTAGCAGTTTTAACTTCTACCTTAAAGATGCCATCATCGACAATGCCCATATAGTTTTGGACGATAGCTTAAGCAAAACTAAAATCCAAACAGAACTCTCAAAACTATCTCTGCATGTAAAAGATATCTCACAAGAGAAAAACAAGCCCATAACTTATAAACTTTCTACGAAGCTTAACAAAACTTCTCAACTAAACTCTAATGGAAGCATAACAACCAAGCCTTTTAAACTCTCTTCGAGTTTTGATTTGAAAAAGTTTGACGCCACTCACTATCTTGCATACCTAAAACCATATGTGAATTTTGAATTAAAAAGTGCAACTATAGATACAAAAACAGATATACAACTAAGCTACCAAAATAGTCTAAAACTAAACACATCTAGTGATATAGATATTAATCGTCTTTTAATAAATACAAATGATGGAGAAAAACTTCTTCAATGGAAGAAGCTAGATATCATTGCTCTTCGCTATGTTCATGACCCTATGGAACTCACTATAAAACGCTTAAACCTAGATGAGCCTTTTGTTAAAGCACACATAGATGAAAAAGGTAAAACCAACTTTGCAGGACTCATAAAAGATAGCAATTCAACAGCAAAAAATGATAACAATAGTAGCATCAAAATCAAAATAGGTCCCATGAAACTAGTCAATGGAACATCAGATTTTAGTGATTTTTCACTTCCATTTCCTTTTAAAACTCATATACATAGCCTAAATGGTGATTTTTCAACACTAGACTTTCAATCAACAATACCAGCTAATTTAAAACTAACTGGTAAAATAGACAAGTATGGATATGCCGATATAGAGGGTAGGCTTCTGCCTCTTGACCTGACTAAAGACTCATCTTTAAATATACTGTTTAAAAATATTGACTTAACTTCTTTAACCCCGTACTCCAGCAAGTTTGTAGGCTACAAAATCAAAAAAGGGAAACTCTCTATGGATTTGAAGTACAAACTTGAAAATGAAAGATTAGTCGGAGATAATAAAATGAATATAGATACTCTTACACTAGGTGAGATTGTAGACAGTCCAGATGCCACTAGCCTTCCTTTGGAGTTTGCAATTGCACTTTTAAAAGATGAAAATGGTCAGATTGATATCAATATGCCAGTAAAAGGGGATATAAATGATCCAGATTTTAGCTATGGTGGTGTTGTTTGGAGAGCACTTGGAAATATGATTACAGGGATTGTGGCTGCCCCATTTAGAATCTTGGGTGAGATGATGGGGATTGATGGGGATAAACTAAAAGCAATTGACTTTGATAAAGGATCATATAAAATTATATCTACAGAGCATGAAAAGCTAGAAAATCTTGCAAAAATACTCTCAAAAAGACCGTCTATAAAACTAAGTATATCTGGTGGATATGATAGCAAAATAGACAAGTACGAACTACAAAAACAGAGGTTTAAGACCCTGATAAACAAAGAGCTTAGAGTAGTAAAAAAAGGTGCAAATCAGAGTGATGTATATGGTTCTGTTCTAAAAAGTTTATATATAAAGACATTTTCCAAACAACAATACAATGAGCTAAAAAAAGAGTTTACAACACAGATTGTTCAAAAAGATGATGACAATAAAACTAAAAAAATCTCTAAACCCAAACTTGATATTGTAGCATTTAACAATGAAGTACAAAAAAGTATAACAGTTCATATAGATGTAAAAAAAGAGGATTTAGAGAAATTAGCTAGCAAAAGGGCAGAAGCAATCAAATCAGAATTGGTTAAAAAATACAAAGTAGAAAGTACTAAAATAGAGATTTCACCACCAGCAACACAAGAGGCAAAAAGAGATAGATGGATAGAGAGTGCACTAGAAGTAAAAATTTGATTGACATGTCAAAACACTACTTTGGTGCATCCTGCTATATGGCAAAAAAGCATATAGCAAGGATTGCTATTTTTGCTAAATAGTTTGTAGCTCGCTGAGCTTTTGCTTTACTGCTTCAACATGACCTTTTACTCTAACTTTCTCCCATATAGCTGCTATTTTACCGCTTGGGTCTATTATAAAAGTTGATCGAACTACTCCCATATACTCCTTGCCGCACATCTTTTTTAGTTGCCAAACACCATATGCTTCACATACTTTTTTATCTTCATCAGCTAAAAGTGTAATGAGCAGGTCTTTTTTAGCTATAAAATTTGAGTGTTTCTTAGGGCTATCTGGGCTTACTCCAAGTATAACTGCATTTAGTCCATCAAAATCTGGAAGAGCTTCAGTAAACTCACAAGCTTCTGTGGTACATCCTGGGGTATTATCTTTTGGGTAAAAGTACAGAACTACCCACTTGCCTTCTAAATCTCTAAGACTTATCTCTACCTCATCTTGATTTGGAAGGGTAAATTCTGGTGCTTTATCACCTATTTTTAACATTTTCTATCCTTTTTTATTAGAATTATACCCAATCTTCATAGAATCTCCATAAACTAAAACTATAATTTTATACAAACAATTTCTAGGAGAAAAAATGAAACTTAAACTTACACTAGCAGCTGCAGCTGCAACACTACTTTTTGCAGGATGTACTGCAAGCAATAACGGTTATATGTCAATGGATTCAAAAGATGATGTTAAACCAGCATTTTTGATGGACAGTAGAGGAATGGCTCTTTATACTTTTGATAAAGATATGAAAAACAAATCAAACTGCTACAATGGTTGTGAGGTAAAATGGCCTGTATTTGCTGGGGACATAACTAATTTAAAACTTCCTGCACATATTAAAGCAGAAGATTTTGGTATGATTAAAAGAGACAATGGAGCAATGCAAACAACTTACAAGTCTAAGCCACTCTACTACTTTTTTAAAGATACAAAAGCAAATGATATAAATGGTGATGGCAAAAAAGGTGTTTGGCATCTAGTTAAGCCAAGTATGTAAACATACTTTTTTACCTTTTTTGTTACAATCATAAAAAAGAAAGATTTCTATGAAAAAGAATATACTTATAGTCGAAGATGAAGAGACTATTGTAAACTTTATTAAAAACCGTCTAAAGAGTGATATCTATAATGTAGATATCGCTCGGGATGGAAAAGAAGCACTAAACAAAATCAATGCAAACTCGTATGATCTGATTACTTTAGATGTTATGATTCCCTATATGGATGGCTTTGAAATATGCCAGCATATCCGTCAAAAATCAAAAAATACTTTGATTATCATGATAAGTGCTTTAGATACTATTGAGTTTAAAACCAAAGGTTATGATTTTGGTGTAGATGATTATATTGCTAAACCTTTTTCGGCAAAAGAGTTAGCAATAAAAATCAAATCACTTTTTAAGAGAAAAGAAGAAATAGCACAAACAGATGCTAAGTCCTTATGTGATATCATGCTAAATGAAGAAGCTAAAGAGATCATAGTAGGTGGTTTTAAGATAGAGTTTACTCCAAGCGAATACCTCATCTTAAGCGTGCTTATAAACAACAAAAATAGAGTCTATTCAAGAGCAGATTTAGCTCAAATCATATACGATAACTACTTTGGTGAAATCGATGAGCAAGGTATCAACAGCCACATATATCACATAAGAGAGAAAGTGAAACAGTTTTATGACAAAGACATCATAAAAACAGTAAGAGGAATGGGGTATAAAATAAGTACCTAACCCTAAATAACCCCAACTTAAGAATTTAAAAGAAGGGGCTAATGCGAGGCAAAAACTTGAAGTTGCACTTGTTGTGCTTCAAAAGTTTTTAACGAAACAGTAGCCCCTTCTTTTAAATTTCCTTCGGACGATAAGAGAAAAGCTCTATTGCGTCGTTAGATTAGTTCACCTTAGCTAAGGCTAGGCTTTCACTAATCTGCCTAGCACTAAAACTTTTCTCTTATCGCTTAAATTGGGGTTATTTAGGGTTAGGTACTTGTATGAAAATTAAATCTTTTCTTGCGATTATATACACTCTTATAGGTTTGTTAATCTCTGCTATTAGCTCCTTTTTAACCTATATTATTATAGGCAAACCCATAGGAATGCCTATGGTTATTCAGATTATATTAGTAATTATTTTTTTAGCCCCTATTGTAGGTATTATTAGCTACTATTTGGGTAGCTATCTTTCGAATAAATTCCATTTTATACAATTTAGACTAACAGATATCAAAAATCAAAATTTCATACTTGATAAAAGCTCGAGTAAGATAAAAGAGATAGAAGATATCAACGAAAATATAAACTTTTTATCTGCTCAACTTAAGCATCTTTTTAAGGACCTTAAACAAAAAAATCAAAATCTTTCTAACCTTCTTATATCTATGGCACACGATATAAAAACTCCCATAACCATATTAAATGGCTATATTGAAGAGATTGAAGATGACATGATTAGTGAAAAAGAGCTTCCTTATGCACTAAAACACATGAGAGAAGAGATTAAGTTTTTAGATGAACTTACTGTTGATATGCTTGAATTTATAACTTCAATGCAAGAGCAAAAAAGTACAGAAGATATAAATCTAAAAGACTTTATAAATTATGAAGTTTTTCCAATCTTGCCTAAGAGTAAAGATATCGAGCATATAAATGAAGTTGGTGAAGATATACTAATATCATTTAACAAAACAGATTTAAAAAAAATATGTATAAATATACTAACAAATTCTATAAAATATACCTCTAAAGGGTATATCAAAATATATACTTTAGAAAAAATTATATATTTTGAAAATAGTGGAGAGAAGATAGATGAAAAATACAAAAAGAAAATTTTTGAGCCATTTTTTACCATATCAAAAAGTAAAAATAGGAAAAAAAGTGGCTTTGGTCTTGGTCTTAGCATAGTAAAAAATTTAGCACAAAACAATGGATATGAGATTTGTCTAAAAAGCAGTAATGAGAGACAAACTATATTTCAATTAAAGGAGAAGAAATCAAAAAATTAATATTGATACTGAGTATCGTGGTATCTATGTATGCCAAACAGGAGAGTATCGTCTTTGGTGCAGGATGTTTTTGGGGTGTTGAGAAACATTTTGAAAGTATACCAGGGGTTATAGATGTAAAATCAGGTTATGCTGGGGGAAATTATCAAAACCCCACCTATAATACAGTCTTAAAATATAGGTATAATCCACCAAAAGGCATAGTCAACCATACAGAGTCAGTCAAAGTTATATTTGACAATACAAAAGTAGATGCTAAGACTCTTATAAAAGAGTTTTGGGAACTACATAATCCAACTCAAGGAAATAGACAGGGAAATGATATTGGCAACAACTACAGAAGTGCAATCTTCTATACAAATGAAAATCAAAAACGCATAGCTTTTGAGACTAAAGATGAGTATCAAAAGTTACTTAGCAAAGCTGGATATGGAAAAATTACGACACAGATTGAACCACTAGATAAGTTTTATGATGCTGAGGATTACCACCAAAACTATCTACAAAAAAATCCAAATGGCTACTGCCCTAACCATGCAACTGGAGTAAAGTTTGAAAAACAGAAAAAAGCTCTACCCTTTATAGAGCCACTTAAGGATAAAGAGATTGTAGTTATAGATGCTCCTTTCTGTCCATATTGTGAAAAATTTAAAAAAGATGTAACTTCATCATATAAAGGGAGTCTACCTCTTAGAACCGTACAAAAAGAGCAGCTAAAAGGCTTTAGTATATCAACAAACCTTAATGCAACGCCTACTATACTTTTCATACAAGATGGCAAAGAGATTTTTTCATATAGAGGGTATATGGATAAAAAAGAGTTCTATAAAGCACTAGGAAGCTTTAAACTTGGAGAAGATACAGAAGCATATAGGGTTGCTTTTAAAAAGGGGACTGACGGAAGATTCTGTAAACAATACGATATATTTAAAAATACTCCCGATGGAGTTTTTGTAGATAAACTATCTGGCGATGTACTTTTTGATACAAGAGACAGATTTAACTCTCACTCGGGATGGCTAAGTTTTTATAAAGCAGTGGATGGCTCAACAATAGAGAAAGAAGATAATAGTTATGGCATGCGCAGAGTCGAAGTGATAGCCAAAAAAAGCGGTATCCACTTAGGTCATGTGTTTGATGATGCTCCAGGAGGAAGGCAAAGATTTTGCATAAATGCAACTGTTTTGGATTTTGTACCTAGGAGTAAAATAGATAAATAAATTCTGAGCCCTCATTGGGCTTGGAGTTTACCTCTACATGTACACCATTTTTATCGCATATATTTTTTACGATACTAAGCCCAATACCAAAACCACCGCTAATCTTGTCTCCACGGTAATATCTATCAAAAATCTTTTGTGTATTTTCTATGCCTTTTCCTTCATCTTTGATTTTCAATACTATCTTTGAGCCATCATTTTTTAATACTATCTCTATTTTTTTCCTGTTTTTTGAGTATTTTATGGCATTTGATATAGTGTTATCTATAATCCTTGAGAGTTCTAGTTTTGAAAAATTCACATACAAAGACTCTTCTATATCCAAAACAACTTCCATCTCTTTAGAGTTTAGCAAATCCATAAAAAATTCAACTCTATTTTTTATAAATTTTGATATGTTTATACTCTCTTTTGGATGCTCTACTCTATTTTTACGAACAAAAAACTCTAAATCCTCATATACTACTACCATATTTTTCAATGCTGATTTTGCTCTTTTTATCATCTTGTTGTTTTCATATATATTATCTAACCCATCAAGATTAAGCATAATAACACCTATAGGGGTTTTAAGCTCATGCATAGCATCTTTTATAAAGTTTTCAAGATAACGGTTGAACTTTTTATATGGCTCTAAACTCTGCTTTATGATAAAAAAGGTTGAAATAAATACTAAAAAGGATACCACCATCAAAATAGCTAGTACATTTTGAATAAGTTTTGCATATGTAATCTTCTTTGCAACTAACAAGTAACTTGCATTAAAAACATTCTCTTTTAGACTTATTTGCATATAAACATGGTCGTTTTTTCTAACGATATTTGAGTTTATAGGAGCCACTTTTTTCTGAAAAAGTGAAAAAATCTCCTCGCCACTCTCACTATATATGGCACTTTTAAATATATTGGACCTTGGAAAATAAAACTCTCTATCATCAGAATTTGAAAACTCATAAATCTTGTTTGCCACTCTTTTAGCATATGCACTGAGTTCTAAGCTATCTTTAAATTCTCTATTTTCAAGCTCACTATTGATGTAAAAATGCATAGGAATAGAAACTATCAAAACAAGTATAAAAGCTTGAGCCATAATATACTTTATACTTAAAAATTTCTGCTTAACCAATCTTGTATCCAACCATCTTTTTATTTACTATAAAATCTTGTCCACACTTTTGTCTTACTCTTTTAACACACATCCGAATATCGGCATAGCTTATCTCTTTACCCTCCCAGACTATATCTTGGAGTGTATCAAGCGAGATGTAACGACCTCTATTTTGCACTAAAAATGAGACAAGTTCTATACCATATCTGCCTATATCTACAGCTTTATCTTCTTTTAAAAGAGTTTTGGTTTTTGTATCAAAGCTAAATATATCATCTATCTTTATCACTTCATTTGCACTTTTAAAGTTATGTGTCTTAATGATATAATCAACTCTATATTTTAACTCCTTAAGTTCAAAAGGCTTCCTAAGATAATCACTACACCCAAGCTCATAGCCAAGACTTAGATTTTGTATGTCTGTTAAGGAAGTCATAATTATCACAGGAGTATCAACACCATTGGAGCGTATATCTTTAAGTATCTCGTAGCCATCGACACTTGGTACCCTAATATCTAGCAATAACAGTGCATATGAGTTTGAGTAGATAGCATCAAGGGCCTCCTCACCATCATCATAATCATCTACATCGTAACCATTGACTTCTAGGAAATCTTGTATGGTTACCTTATATAAGTAGTCATCTTCTAGCAATAAAATTCTCATTTTATGATTACTTCTCTTCTGTTTTGGTTGAATTTATAGTTGCTATTATCTATCTTTTTTGTGTTAATATTATAAATCTTACTTATGTCAGCATCCATACAAAGAATAATAACCCCTACATCTTGTATACCAACACTAAGCATAGGAACTAAGACTATGATGTTATCATCTATCTTGTAGTAAAACTTATCTTTTGTAAATACATCTTTATGCTCTAAAAGTTTTTTGTAAAGTTTTTCATTATAATCAGTATCAACAACATAGTACCTACCTAATTTTTTATGACTTTTCAAATCTATTGCAATGTCAATAAACTTTTCATCTAAAAGTGGAAGCATCCTCAATTCAAACTTTTTAATTCTTTTTTCTACATTCTTAAAATTCATAATTATCTCAATAGAACCTATGAAATTATCTTGCTTGTCGAGTATTGGAGATATGGCTTTTATATTGAGTCTTTTCCCTAACTCAATAGATACAAATGGTTTCTTTGTATTTTTAACCTTTACTAAACCTTTTCTAAAGCCACCTAGTTTTACTCCAAAGTAGTTAGTATTGTCCCAATTTCTTGCAAATGCCTCAAGATTTTTCGTATGAACTTGAATCTCTATATTGTCAATTCCTGTGGAGTTTTTTATATCTTTCGTAAAACTGTTTATCTCTTTTAGTGCTAAAGCTTGATTATTTAACTGCAAAGCTTGTTTTATATTGCTATTTAGTGATATAAAGTGAGAAAGAGAAAGCGCATACTGCTTTTCAAATGCTAGGTTATTGTTTAAAATATCAATATTTTTAGATATATATGAATCTATTTTTTCCTCTTCATAGTAGGATCTATATCTGTTATAAAACACAAAAAGTATAAGTAATATTGTGCTAAGGGCAACAAATGCTAAAAGGTAAAATTTTTTCATAAGAATATTATAGCAAAGAGAAGCATAGCTCCTCTTTGCTTACAATAGTTACTTGATTTTTTTGTCACCTCTAATGACATCAATATCTAACCCTAATGCCCTAAAGTTACTACGAACACTATGTTTTTCTTTTAAAACATTTGAGTTATAATAACCCATTACCTCTTTTGGAAGTAATCCTTTTTGTAAATCAAAATCGGCTCTTTCTTGTGCATTTACAAAAAGCATAATATCAGCTGCTTCTTTGTCACTCAAGCTTCCACCTTGACCTAAAGGCATATTTGATTGCACCCATGCTGCGCCTTTATTTAGTTTGCTCATACCAGCACCTGTGTTGTAAGCTAGCCATTCACCTTTTGCATTTTTACCCCAAACTGGAGGAAAGCTTCCCATACCTTGTCCATTTTGTCCATGGCACATAGCACATTTTGTAGCATAAAGTTTTTTACCATTTAAGTAGTTATCATGAGTTGCTTTTTTCTGAATTTTAGCAAACTTTTTGAAGTTTTTTGGCCATATCTTCATGTTGTGAGGACTTAGAGGTGCTTTTTCATTCATCTTCATTGGCATACCTGTTGAAAGCCAAGTTATGTATGTATACATAGCCATACTAGCTTCACTATCTACAATAGGACGCTTTCCATTCATACTTCTCATAAAACAGTTATTTGTTCTATCTTGTAAAGTCTGAACTGTTTTCTCTCTTTTTGAATATGCAGGAAAAGATGTAGCAGTTCCTATAAAACTACCAATTCCATCACCAGTTCCAGGTTTTCCATCTGCACCTTTTAAGTGGCAACTAGCACAATTTAGCTTGTTTCCAACCAAATCTTTTGTAAGTGGATGCGTACTTGTGTGCAGCATAATTTGTTCACCTAGTTTTACCATCTCTCCAACAGGACCTTTAGGGTACTCTTTTGGTGCACTACCTGCATATAAAACGCCTAAACTCAAAATGCTTGCCAAAGCTATTTTTCCTAATATTTTCATCATCTCTCCTTTTTTGATTTTCCTAATTCTATAATTTCTATATAACTTGAAAGTAACATTATTGTAGCTCTTGTGCTATAATACAAATAAAAACAGGAGAAATATATGAAAGTTATATGTCCACACTGTTTAAGCATAAACAATGTACCAAAAAAAGATAGTTACAAAAAAGCAAATTGTGGAAACTG
>JALSME010000031.1 GCA_026987955.1 Sulfurospirillum sp. | reverse complement strand
TGTTCGTTCCATAAATAATACAATAGAAATTTTAGAAAAAAATAGAGAATCTACTATTTTAGTTATTGATGATTTAATGTTTATGCGCAAACAACTACAAAAAATTTTAGAAGTGAGAAATTATAATGTTCTTCTTGCTGAGAATGCGGCTGATGCGTTAGAAAAATTAGAAAACAGTATGATCAATGCTATTGTCTTAGATATGGAATTGCCTGATATGCATGGATTGGAACTTTTAGCTAAGATGAAAGAGATTGATGAGTATTGTCATATTCCTGTTTTAATAGTATCTGCAACCAATGATCCTGAAATAGTGAGAAAAGCATTAAAAACAGGTGCCTTAGATTTTATAAATAAACCTTTTAATATTGAAGAATTCACATTAAAGATTGACCTTTCTGTTGAAGCAAATCGAAAATATGTTGAGTCTCTTTGTTCTCAGAAAATGTTATCTGAATATAAAGAAGCAATCGATGCTAACTCATATGTCACAAAGACTGACTTAAATGGCATTATTACTTATGCAAATGAATTGTTTTGTGATTTGTCCGGTTATACAGAAAAAGAACTTGTTGGTTCTTCACACAGTATAGTAAGACATCCAGATGTTCCATCAAGTGTTTTTAAAGGGATGTGGAAAACAATTCAGGAAAAAAAGATATGGAGAGGTATTCTTAAAAATAGAAAGAAAAACGCTGAAGCATATTATGTTAAGAGTATGGTAAAACCTATTTTAGATGTTAATGGGAATATTATTGAATATATTGCTATTAGAACAGATATAACAGAGTTAGAATCTTATAAACAGCTTTTAGAAGAAAATCTTAATATTTCTAATAATAATCTTCGATATCTCCAACAATATGAAAACGCTATAGATGAGTTTGTTGCTGTGATAAAAACAAATAATAGCGGTGTAATTACTTATGTGAATGAAAACTTTTTAGAACTTAGTGGTTATTTAGAAAATGATTTATTAGGAAAAAAATGTAGCATGTTAAGAGCAGCAAATCATATTAGACAAGGTGATTGTGATACAATAGCTCAAAAATTAGTAAACAAAGAGAAAGTATCTATTTTATTTGAAAATATTGCAAAAAATGGCACTTCATATTATGTAGATACAAAGATTTATCCTTTTATAGATGAAAAAAATAATATTCAAGAGCATCTGCATTTAATGTATGATGTAACAGAAATTGTAAATTTGCATGAAGAATTAGAAAATACACAAAAAGAGATTATATATACAATGGGTGAAGTTGGGGAAAGTCGTTCGCAAGAGACAGGAAATCATGTTAAGCGTGTTACAGAGTACTCTAAACTATTGGCTCATCTGGTTGGGCTTGGGGAAAAAAATGCAAATCTTTTATATGGTGCTTCTCCAATGCATGATATTGGAAAAGTTGGTATTCCAGATAGTATCTTAAAAAAACCAGGAAAATTAACGGATGAAGAGTGGCAAGTAATGCGAGAACATAGTGAGATTGGCTTTAACATTTTAAAGAATTCAAAAAGGAGTATATTAAAAACAGCTGCAATAGTATCTTATATGCATCATGAAAAATGGGATGGCAGTGGGTATCCACAAGGGATTTCTGGAGAGAGTATTCATATATTTGGTCGTATTACAGCCATAGCCGATGTATTTGATGCTCTTGGAAGTGATAGGTGTTATAAAAAGGCATGGGAGCTTGATAAAATAATAGCTCTTTTTAAAGCAGAAAAAGGGAAGCATTTTGATCCAAAACTTGTTGATCTTTTTCTTGATAATTTGGATGATTTTTTAGTCATTCGAGATAAATTTAAGTAAGGAGTATATGCATGTATAATCAAATAAAAAAGGAGAAAGTGTTATGAGTTTAAAAACAAGGTTTACCGCAGCATTTGTCGTCATTGGTCTTTTAGTTGTAGGTTTAGCTGCTTATCTCGTATATGGTTTACAAAAAAGTAATGATGGGTTTAGTGCTTATAGGGAGATGGCTAAAGATACAGTTTTGGCAAGTCGTGTACAGGCTAATATGCTTATGGTTCGGATGAAAGCAAAAGATTTCATAAAAACAAACTCTCAAAATGATTATGAAGAGTTTAATAAGTATTATGAAAAAACAATGAAGTTTGTCAATGAAGCTCTACAAGAGATACAAAACCCTTCAAGAGCTCCTAAAGTGCAAACAATTGCAAAAGAACTCAAAGAGTATAAGCACTCTTTCCAAGAGGTTGTCTCTTTGTTTAAGCAAAGAAATTTAATAGTTAGAACAAATTTAGATGTAAATGGTAAAAAGATAGAACAACTACTTACAAGTGTAATGAAAAGTGCAAAAAAAGACGGGGATAAGGACTCTGCACTTGATGTAGCGCAAAGTATTCGTTCTTTATTATTAGCAAGATTGTATACAACTAAGTTTTTAATCTCAAACTCTGATGATACATTAAAGAGAGTGAATAAAGAGTTTAATGATTTAAGTTACAATCTAGAGATTACGAAAAAAGGCTTACAAAATAAATTAAGAAGAAAGCAACTTTCACAAGCAATTGCTTTAATTAAAAAATATAAAAATGGTGCGACTAAGATTAGTGATATTATTAAAAAAAGAAATAATATTATTTATTCTAAACTTGATGCAATTGGACCAAATATTGCAACTTTAGCAGAAGATGTAAAACTCTCAATTAAAGCAGATCAAGATAAAATAGGTCCTCGTGTAGCTAAAGATAACCAAAAACTTTTAAATGCGTCTATAATTATTGCTATTGCTATTGTTCTTGTTATTATATTCTTAAGTATTATTGTCTTAAGAAATGGTTTGATTATTCCACTGAAATCTTTAGAAAATGCAACAAAAGAGATTAGTCAAGGTGATGGGGATTTAACAAGACGAATAAACATTCAAACAAATGATGAAATTGGCATAGTTGCAAGACATATAGATTATTTTATCCAAAAAGTACAAGATGCAATTAATAGTGTAAAACAAATAAGCAGTGAAAATGCATCTGTTGCACATGAGCTATCAACAACTGCTTTAGGTGTAGGTAAGAATGTTGAAAACTCTGTTAGTATAATCGAAGGAACTACAAATAAAGCTCAAAATATTCAGACACAGATTACGCAGTATGTTCAAAAAGCACAACACTCTAAAGAGGAAATTGTTCACGCAAACAGCAACTTAAGAACTGCAAAAGAAGAAATTATTACTCTTACATCTAAAGTACATGAGAGTGCAGAATTAGAAGCAGAACTTGCTCAAAATATGGAAGCACTTTCAAAAGATGCTGAAGAGGTAAAAACAATTTTAGTAGTTATCGCTGATATTGCAGACCAAACAAATCTTTTAGCACTCAATGCAGCTATAGAAGCAGCGCGTGCAGGTGAACATGGTCGTGGTTTTGCTGTGGTTGCTGATGAAGTAAGAAAACTTGCAGAAAGAACGCAAAAATCTTTAGCCGAAATCAATGCGACTATTAATGTTGTAGTACAGTCTATAGTTGAGGCATCTTCTAAAATGAGTGAGAACTCTCAAGATATACAAGAACTCTCAACAATTGCTCAAGAAGTAGAAGAAAAAATTAGTACAACAGTAGAGATAGTAGAAGGTGCAGTCTTAGCAAGTGAATCAACTGTGCATGACTTTGAACAAACTAATCAAGATATAGAAGTAGTAGTAGACGAAGTGCAAAAAGTTAATGAGATTTCTTCAACAAATGCTAGAAGCGTAGAAGAGATAGCAGCAGCAGCAGAGCATCTTAATTCTATGACTGATAATCTAAACAATAAACTTGCAACATTTAAAACCTAAAAATGGATATCATGATATTTTTTTGAGGTCTTAACTGGTTTAAGATTTTGATTAGCTATGAGAAAATTAAATAGATAATTTTCTCATAAGAACTTCTTGCATTTGATTAAGAGACTTTATCAATAACTTTATTGTTTTTTGATATAATCTTCTTGTATAAAGCCCTATGGGTAGATTGAATTTTTTTTGAAAAAGGATGATTATGGAGTGCAAAT
>JALSME010000030.1 GCA_026987955.1 Sulfurospirillum sp. | reverse complement strand
ATTGAAAATATAGCCGAAGAAAAAAGTAAAGCTGAAGAGGCGAGTGCTGCAAAAAGTATATTTTTAGCAAATATGTCACATGAAATCAGAACACCATTAAATGGCATAATTGGCTTTACAGAACTTCTTAAAAATACTAACCTTGACGATGAAAAGCGTGAATTTGTTGATGTTATTGAAAAAAGTTCAGAAAACCTCCTTGATATTATCAACAATATCCTTGACCTATCAAAAGTTGAAAGCAACAAGGTAGAGGTTGATGAGATTCTCTTCTCTCCAATTGACGAGTTTGAAAATGCAATTGAAGTATATGGACCAAAGGCAGCTGAAAAAAATATACACCTATCTTTCTTTATTGATCCAAGTTTAAACAATTATCTTAAAGGTGACTCTACAAAAGTAAAAGAGGTTATGATTAACCTTATGAGTAATGCTGTTAAATTTACTCCAATAAATGGATATATTACTGCTGAAATAAGAAGAATTGAAAATGCTCCTGCAGGCAAAACAATAGTACTATTTAGTGTAGAAGATTCTGGAATAGGAATTGGTGAAGACAAAAGAAAAGATATATTTGATGCATTTAACCAAGCAGACTCTACCATTACAAGAAAATATGGTGGTACAGGGCTAGGACTAACAATTTCTGCAAAATATATTGGGCTAATGGGGGGTGAACTTAAAGTTGATAGTGATGAAGGTAAAGGAAGTAGATTTTATTTTATACTAGAATTTGATGAGTCTCCTTCAGGGGATGTAGATTACCAAAATAAATTTACTGAATATAGTTGCGCACTTTTAACAAATGAAGATAATTCAAAAATGCATGCTGAATTTGTATTTGATTACTTCAAATATTTTGGCTCAGAAGTCAAATACTACAGTGAATTTACAGGTTTAAAAAACTTGATATATAAATCTGGTGCTAACATAGTAGTGGCAGATTTTGATCTTTTGAGTGATGAGGAGCTTGAAGAGTATAAAAAAATCAGACTTCCTATAATTCTGATATTAAAAGCTTCTTATCAAAATAGATTTGATGAGTTTAATACAAACTATATTACCCCGCTTTATGAGCCTATAAATGTAACAAAACTTTCTAAAGCTCTTGAACAAAATAGAAAATTACTTCCAAAAATAGAAAGTAAAATTGAAGAAAAAGAAGTTCAAAAACCTCATAAAAAACCATCTTTTGGTAGAAAGTTTAATGCAAAAGTTCTAGTTGCTGAAGATAATGAGATAAATCAAAAACTTATAAAAAGAACTTTAGAGGGTCTAGGTTTAAATATTACAATTGCTCAAAATGGAAAAATTGCACTTGAAGAGCGAATGAAAAACAAATATGATGCTATATTTATGGATATAGCAATGCCTATTATGGATGGCGTTGAATCAACACACAAAATACTAGAGTACGAGCAAGAAAACAGTCTTCCACATATTCCAATCATTGCTGTGACTGCAAATGCATTGAAAGGAGATAGAGAAAGGTTTATGAAAGAGGGGCTTGACGAATATGTCACTAAGCCAATTAAAAAAGAGAGTATCTTGAGTGTTCTTAATATGTTTTTGCAAGATAAAATTGTTGAAGAAGATGATAATAGTGATACTACTGAACCTAAAATAAAAAAAGTAGCTGATATGCACAAAGAAGATAAAGGAGAGTTAAAAGACACTAATAATCTCTTAAAAGAAGAAGTTTTAGTTGAAAACAAGCAAGAGCTAGAAAGAAGTTTAAATATTGAACAAATACAAAGTGAATTAAATGAAATTGAATTGCCTAAAAAGGATATATTAGTTTATAAAAAGAGTCCAATTGAGACAAAAATATTTGCTAGTATACTTAGTCAAATAAGCAATACAGTAGATAGTGTAAACTCAATAGATGACTTCAAAGATAAATTAGAAAAAAACAGTTACTCATTAGTATTATTTGATAAAGAGATAAATGCAATTACACCAAGCATAATAGCAGAAACTATTGGGAAAATACCAGCAGTAATGTTTGTTGATCCTATGACAACTATATCTAATGATGACAAAAAGCTATTTGCAGATGTGCTGCCAAATGCAATTAATAAAAAACAGCTTGAAGAGCTGGTACAAAAATTTATCTAAAGGGATAAAATAGATGACAAATCAGATTAAAATACTTACCGTAGATGATGATTTTATTAACTTAAAACTTTTAAGTTCAATGCTTAAAAAAAATGATCTTGTACATGAAGTTATTGAAGCCAAAAATGGTCTTGAAGCTCTAAATTTATTAAAGACCAATACTGATATTGGTCTAATACTTCTAGATATCAAAATGCCAATTATGGATGGAATTGAATTTTTAAATAATTTGGAGTCAATTCCAGGCTCTAGCAATACTCCTGTAATCGTCTTAACAACTGATGAGACCAAAAAAAGAGAAGCATTTGATCATGGTGCATTTGACTTTTTAGTAAAACCAATCAGAGAGGCTGATCTATACAGAAAAATAAAAAAAGTAGTGGAACTCTCCTAGACATAAAGCATAGTCACTGCAAAAGTAATTTACCTTTGTAGTGACGATACTTAAATAGCTCTACTTTTCTATTTCAATTGCAATCTTGCGATAAAGTGAAATTATCTCCTCTTTTTTCTCTATAAAACTATTTTTATTAGCAATTAGGTGGGCTGAACTTTCCATAATTGTCTCAACGACCTTAAGACCATTTTGTTTCATTGTTGCACCTGTTTCCACAATATCAACAATAGCATCTGAAAGCCCGACAAGTGGGGCAAGCTCAATAGAACCATATAATTTTATAACATCAACAGCCATTGCCTTCTTAGAAAAATGCTTTTTTGTAATATTTACCATCTTGGTTGCTATTTTAATATCTGGTGAATTATAGTCTAACTCATCACTATTTTTCATACCAACACAAACTTTACATTTACCTATACCCAAATCAAGAAGTCTAACTAAATCTTCGTCTTTCTCTTCAAGAACATCTAGTCCAACAACACCAATATCCGCTGACTGGTGAAATACATAAGCAGGTACATCTTGATTTCTAACAAGTAAAAATCTAAAATCTCCAACTTCTAAAATTAATTTTCTATCATCAAAAACAAATGAGTCTCCAAAAATATTTTCAAATATTGAAAGTGTCTCCTCTGCGATTCTTCCTTTTGGAAGAGCAACTGTTAGCATATCATAACCTTTTATTTTTATTTTCTATTGCTTTTAACATACCTCTAAATATCAAAGATCTATCGTAAACTGATTTTTTAAAAAATTTAGAAAAGTATTTTCCATCTCCACCGGTAAAATATACGGTTTTTTCTTTACATGTGTCTTGAAGTATCATAATCATTGGTTTTATAGCACCATATGAAATTGCATCCTCTGTTTTTTGAGGTAATGCATCTAGAAGAACATTTGGATTAATAGTTTTATCTAACTTAGAAGATATATTTGCATAACATACTTGAAATGAATTAATACCAGGAAGTATATAGCCGCCCATATGAAGCCCTCCACTCATTACATCTACTGTAATAGCACTTCCTGCATCTATAATAATGCCATCATTAACCGTATAGCATGCAGCTATTCTATCTATACCCATTCCTTGATATATAGTATCAAAATTAAACCACTCTTCAATGTTAATATAGTTTTTATCCAACTGACTAGTAACAGTATCATTAACACTTATAAAATAAACACTCTCTTTTAATCTGGCTTTTTTAAATTCTGTAATACTTTGTGACCATAATTTCCCATCATGATAAAAATCTACATTAGAATTACCTATATCACATAAAATCATAACTAATCCACTGCATATACCTATCCTAAATCAAACTAACGCATAACAGGAGTGCAAAGAGGTGTAAGATTTGAATTTAAAAATATACAGGACTGCTTGATGCCATTCAAATATTTTTATATTTAAAGATTATGCCTTTTTGTACTCCCCGTAGGGCGTCTCTATTTTACTCACTCTCTTTGTTAGATAACCTCAAACATAGCTTAGGCTATGCTTGAGAACATCTGTCTCAATAGTGAACAAAATAGAAACGCTGTTATGCGTTAGTTTGGTTTAGGATGGGTATAAAATATTTTCCATCCTCT
>JALSME010000029.1 GCA_026987955.1 Sulfurospirillum sp. | reverse complement strand
AATGTAAAAAATCAAAACTATAAAGCTGTTGTTTCAACAGGCTCATCAACATACTATGCAAATAAATATCTAGCAAGAAAATTAAGTATAAAATCTATTGCTATTATGCTTCCTAAGGGATTTAGATATAGTGATTTTGACTATATCATAGCTTCTTCGCACGATAATCCTCCAAAGGCTAAAAATATCATAGAAGTTCCTATTAACCTATCTGTGAGTGAGTCAAAAAACTTTATAAAAAGTACGCAAAAAAAATCTCTAGGTATTATCATAGGTGGAAGTAATAGTGTATTTGAGATGAGAAAAGATGAAATCAAAAAGATGCTTGATGATGTTTTTACAACATACCCTGAACATCTCAAATATATTACAACTTCAAGAAGAACTCCTGAAGAGATAGATTTGCTTTTGAGTGAATATAGCTTTGATTATAGTGTGATTTACTCAAAAGACAGTTCTATAAATCCTATACCTGATTTTTTAAAGCTTTGTAGTGAACTTTTTATCACTATTGACTCTACATCAATGCTAAGCGAAGCAAAAGCAAACTCTGATGCTTCTTTACATATAGTTGACTTATTGGCTAAAAAAAAGGATACGAAGTTTCATAGGCTAGTTAAATCGATAGAAAAAATAAGTGGTAGATTTGATTACACTCCGTATCTAAAAAAGATTGAATTATGAAAATAGTTCAAATCCTGCCAGAGCTTAATGAGGGTGGAGTAGAAAGAGGTACAATAGAGCTTGCAAGAGAGCTAATAGTAAAAGGTTTTGAATCTATTGTCATAAGCAACGGAGGAAAACTTGTTAAACAACTTCTACAAGAAGGCTCATTACATATAAAACTTGATATGTGTAGCAAAAATCCACTAACAGCTCCACAAAGAATTATAAAACTAAAACAGGTCCTTAAAGAGTTAAATCCAAATATACTACATGTAAGAAGCAGAGTACCCGCTTGGCTAGTTTATTTTGCAAATAAAACTTTAAAAATACCTATAGTTTCTACTGTACATGGGTTTAATTCTGTTAATTTTTATAGTCGTATAATGACAAAGGCAGATAGAGTTATCTGTGTTAGTGGTGCTATAAAAAGGTATATACAAAAACATTATAATACTAAACCAAACAAAATAAGAATAATACCAAGAGGAATTGATTTAGAAAAGTTCAATCCTAAAAATATAGATTTGGATTTTATAGAAAGTTTTAAAAAGCAGTATGCTCTTGAGAACAGATTTATAGTCACTACTGTTGGCAGAATAACGCAACTAAAGGATTTAGAAACTTTTATAAAATCTATCGCGATACTTCAAGTAAACAATAAAAAAACCATAGGTCTTATAGTTGGTGGGGTAAGAGAAGATAAAAAAGAGTACTTTAACTCCCTTAAAAATCTAATCAAAACACTTGATGCGAATGTCATTTTTACAGGAAGTCAAACAAATGTAGCAGAGATATACTCTCTTAGTGATGTAGTTACAAGCTGCTCAAAAAAACCAGAGAGCTTTGGAAGAAGTGTAGCAGAAGCACTAGCTATGAATACTCCTGTAATCGCCACAAACCATGGTGGTGTACTTGATATAATCGAAGAAAAAATAAATGGATTTTTTGTTAAAATAGAAGATGAAAAAGAGTTTGCAAAAAAAATAATCGAGGCAAAAAAGTTGAAATTTGATGGATATAGCTATGTAAAAGAGAAATTCTCGCTAGAACAGATGGTAGAAAAAACCATAAGTGTATACAAGGAGTTAAGTTGAGGATAGTCCACTGTGCACCATTTAATACTATTACAAAAAGTGGTGGAGCCTTGTATGCTAATCCTGTGAAAATATCTCTAGGACTCATCGAAAATGGATGCTTTGTGCATAATTTTGACTACAGAGATACTGCTCGTTACTTTTCAATGTTTAAAAACAAGAAGAGTGGAAGCGGCAAAATGAATGCTCATTTTAGAAAGATTGTTAGTGAAATAAAGCCTGATTTAGTTGTCTTTGGACATGCAGAACTAATTTCTGATGATAGTTTTGAGTATGTAAAACAAAAAAACATACCTATGATTTTTTGGTATAACGATGTTCCTTTTCCTGCAAAACTCAATCAGATAAAACACTATTTTTCACATATATTTACAACGGCACACTCAAGCTTATATAGTTTTTTGCCAAACCCTGTTCACTCAAGTATAGAGCATGGACTATCTTGGCAAAAAGACACTTGGAAGTATGATCTTCTTTTTTCTGGAAGATCTGATAAGGAACGAGAAGAGCTAATAAGTTTTGTGAAAAAAAATATACCTTGTAAGCAAAAATTTATTGGTCAAACCAAGGATACCACTATCATAGGAGATAAGTATTTTCAGACGATAATTGACTCAAAAATATGCCTAAATCACAATCGGAATTTTTCTTTAAAACATAAATGGTTTACCTCTGATAGACTTATGCATATACTTGGTAACGGATCTTTTGCACTAAGCACACCAATAATAAATGGTGAAGATTTTTTTGATGACAAGCTAGACTACTACCATAATTTAGATGAACTAAAAGATAAAGTACAATACTATTTATCTCATAAAAAAGAAAGACTAGAAAAAGCTCGTTGGCTAAATAAAAGGGTACATAAGCTATTTAGTGCAAAAAGGGTGGGCACATATATCTTAGATACATTCGCTGAAAAAAATCTTGACTCATACGAGTGGTACTGTGGTTAAATTTTTATATAGACATAATAAAGACTACTCTAGATACAATATTGTAAAATCAATAGCTCAGAATATAAAAACAAAAAAAGATATCTATATACTGCTACCTTTCTCTAAAAATCAATTCTTAAAATATTTTTTTAAAAGAGATAGAATCATAAATGATTTTTTTATATCAAACTATGATACATATGTTCATGATAGACAAAAAATAACAAAATACAATCCAAGAGCTTGGTGGAAATATGCTCAAGATTGGATTAACTTTCGATTTTCATACTATCTTCTTAGTGATACACAAAAGCACTTTGAGTACTGGGAAGAGCTTTTTGGAAAGTTTAAGGGTAAGCACCTTGTACTCCCTGTACTTGCCGATAAAGCCATATACCGCCCTAGCACAAAAAATGAAACAGGAAACAAAAGTGTAAATATTCTTTTTTATGGCTCATTTATACCGCTTCATGGAGTGGATATCATACTGCATGCATTTAAGATACTAGAAAATAAAAACATTGATTTTACTGCTACTATCATAGGCAATGGACAGACCTTTAAAACCCAAAAAGCTCTATTTGAATCTTTATCCCTTAAGAATGTAAAGATGAATGGAGAGATTATAGATGAAAAAAATCTCTCTGATGAGATACGAAAAAGTGATATAATACTAGGCATATTTGGCAATAGCAAAAAAGCAAAATCTGTTGTTCCAAATAAAGTCTTCCAAGCATTGGCTTGTAAAAAAACCATAGTTACCATGAATAGTGATGCTATAGATGAATTTTTTACAAAAGATGATTTAATTCAGTGCACTAATACACCAAAGGAGGTGGCTAAACAGCTTGAACTTATCATCAAAGATAGTGAACTTAGGGATAAAATATCAACTCATGGTTATAATAGCTTTATGAAACTATATAAAAAGTCACAAGATGAATTTGAGATGTTTATAGCTCAAATGGGAGAGAGTACTTGAACATACTAGTCATAAGATTCTCTTCTTTAGGAGATTTAGTAACACTCGCACTTATAAAAAATGCTATTAGATACTTCTTTCCTGATGCAAATATAGTTTTTTTAACTTCAAATATAGGAAAAAGTCTCTATGAAGATACCAAAATATTTGACAGATTCATAGTACACCACAATGCTATATCAACACTAAAAGAGTTAAGGGATACGAAGTACGATATAGTCTTTAATCTTCACTGCAACTCCCTATCACATATGCTTGTTGCTTTATTAAAAAAATCAAAAGTTATAAATAGTGCAGCAAATCTCATACAAAAAATGCTACATATAAAAGTCAAAGTTAGGCCCGTACAAATAACACTCCAAGAGAGTGGAATTTCAAAAGCAAAAATAGATGCTTACTTCAAGCAGGAAAATTCAAACAAAATCATTCTCCCAGTTTCTAATAAA
>JALSME010000028.1 GCA_026987955.1 Sulfurospirillum sp. | reverse complement strand
GTTCCCAAGTCTGTAATTGTTGAAGATTCTACATTTATAGTTCCTAAGTCTGCCCCATTTGCCGCCATAACCAATGCACATATAATTGATATGCAAATTCCCTTATTCATAAATCTACTCCTTTTGTCTTTAACCTAAATCATATAATAGGTTTAATTTATGAGTGAAACTATATTAAAAAAATGCAAAATAATTGTTAATTATTATTAAAATATATAATTGTGATTAAATTTACAATTATTTAACAATAATTAAGTATAATTCTTGCAAATTTAACCTATGGAGTAACGAAATGAAGAAGATAATATTAAGTATTTGTATACTTGCTATCGGCTTGAGTGCGGCACAGATGCCTAAAAACTATAGAGCAGTACCAATGGATAAAGCTACATTGGTAAAGCAAGGTAAAGAGAAGATGTACTGTAGTGTTTGTGGTATGACTCTTCCTATGTTTTATAGAACAAATCATGCTGCTGATCATGATGGTAAACACGACCAATACTGTTCTATCACTTGTGCGATTGAAGATATGGTTGTAAACCATAAAAAACTTACAAACTTTAGAGTTGTTGATAATACAACCCTTAAGCTAATACCTTCAAAAGATGCCTTTTTTATTGTTGGTAGTAAGAAGCCAGGAACAATGAGCAATATAAGCAAGTATGCTTTTGGAACAAAAGAGGCTGCTTTAAAATTTCAAAAAGAAAATGGTGGAGAGCTTATGAACTTTGAACAAGTCGTAGCTCTTGTTAAGAAAAATCAAGCAAAAGATATGGCTGCAACTAAAAAGAGACAAGCTAAAGCTATAAAAAAAGGTGCAATGATGTATGCTAAAATGTGTAAAAAAACAGACAAAAAGTTTACATCTATCGCAGAAGCAAAAGCTTATATCAAAGAGAGTCAAATCTGCGGAAATATAAAAGGCAAAAAACTACAAGCTATCGCTATGTATTTAGTTCAAGCAAATAAATAAAACATCAATGCACCATCTAATATTCCTCCTATTAGATGGTGCATAACCTACTTTGGAGTACCCTTTAGTAAAACCTATGAATCTCTTCCATAAGGTTATCTATAGTGATATGATCACCTTTTTCTTTTAGAACTTTATCTAGGTATTTCTCACTAGCTTCTATACCCTCTTTAGTTTCAATCTCAACTAATTTTTTGTATAGTGGCGATAAAACTTCAACTATATGCTTTGAAGTTGCTTTTCTGTATGCTTTGTAACCTACTATCTCTTTTGTATTTAAATCGCGAACAATTTCAAAATGAGTAAAAACCCAATAGTACCTACCATCTTTTGCCAAGTTTTTTATAACTGCAAGTATATTTTTACCAGATTGTATACGCTCCCAAAGTAGCTTAAAAACAACTCTTGGCATATCTGGATGTCTTACTATTGAGTGGGGTTGACCAATGAGTTCATCTACACTATAGCCTGATATCTCTGCAAAATAATCATTACAAAATGTAATGATTCCCTTTGTATCTGTTTGTGATTCTATATACTTACTTCTATCTAAAACTATCTCTTCATCTATAGGAGTTGGTTTTTTCATTTTTGTATACCTTTAAGGATTTTTTTTCTTATTTTTGGATTTGTCATATTTTCACCTCTTCTCATTCTTAGTTTCATCTCTTCGTAGTCTATAAAACCATCTCTTTTTTTCTCATATGCACCAAAACCATAAAGCATAGGTGTTCTATCATAAATACTAAAATATACATCTTTAACCCATTTTTTAGTGTCTACTGTATAGAACCAAATAGTTACATCTTTTCTAGTCAAGCCATTAGCATCCATCCACAAAACAGCACAACCTGGGTCATCGAAAAAGTGAGTTTTGTTATCACTATGAGTTATAACTTGTACGGTATAGTCTTTACCTACTATAAACATATGACACTGAGGATCTTGAACTGTATTGTCTTTTACATCAAGAGGTACTCTTTGACTATTTTCTATATCTGTTGCTTTTTGATTTGTTTTTTGTATATACACAAAAGCTGCAATCAAAATAACTATAGGAAAAAGTATCAAAAAAGCTTTTTTCATTACATATCCAAGTATTTGATTAGACCCAATGTGATTTCATCAAAGCTCATTATCTTTGTACCACCATATTTTATCTTGAAAAGCTTAGCACTATATCTATCTTTAAATGGTATCAAATCATCTCCATGAGGACCCACAACATGACTACCAAAAACAAATATAGATCTTTTTGCATCTTTTTTTGTCTTATTTAAATAATCTTGTATAAATATATCTTTAATCTTCGCATCAATCATCTTGTGTTTTAAAAAGTACTCCTGATGAAAATATACTTGCAGCATGGACTTTACAGATATAAACTGTATAGTTTTACCATTTTCCAGTTTTGCTTCACACAAAAAATCTGGATATTTTTTTAAAGGCATCTTATACACTATATCCGTTGCATTTGCATCTAAAAGTTTGATACCACCTGCAAAAACACTCATACTCAACAAACAAACAACTAAAATAAACTTTTTCAAAATAACTCCTATAAAAGATCTTTTTTCTTAAACGCAATGAAACCAAAATACGAGAACAATACCCCAAGCACAATCGGATAAACAAAAGAGTATACTATAAGCATAGTTGCTCCTAGTGTATCTAAAAGATAGTATGCCACAGGGCCTATAACGGTAAGCTCAGGATCAAAGAGTGAAATAGCTCCAATCCTAAAAACCTCTATAGGATTTAAAAGTGCACTTGTGATGATAAAGCCATCTCCAACTCTTCCTTGAAGCATAAGCCCAATAAGTGCGATATCAATAAATGCTAAAAGAAAAATCCAAATCATAAAAGCACTACCTATTGCAATATCGGTTGATTTTACCATAGTTGAGATAAAAAAAGCTATACCTAAAAACACAAAACACATAGAAAAAAGAAGTGCAGAGTATAAAAATATCATGCTCCAAGGCATATCTCCGCTCTTTGTAAAGCCAAAAATAACACCCAAAATAAGAGCAAAAATAACTGGTAAAAACACTGTTAAAAATCTGCCTAACATCTTTCCCCAATAATAGTCCTTTAAAGATATAGGAAACGAAAGCATATATTCTAAAACATTGCTCTCTCTATCTGCCGATATAGACTTAACAGTTGTAATAAGTATAAATATAGGTAAAATTATAATCGTGACTTGTATAAATATCAACAACATTCTACTCAAGCCAGTAAATCCCATAACAGCAGAATCAGAGATACCTGTTATAAAAAACAGTGCCATCAGTCCACCAAATACTATAGAATATACATAAAACCACTTTGAACGGATGGACTCTTTTATATCGAGATATGATACTAACAAAAGATTTTTCATTATTTTTTTCCTAAATTTTGTACTTTTATGGTGTTTAGTTTTTCCACTTCATAAACAACCTTTTTTGCCTCATCAAAAGATATAAGCTTTAAATTTTTTGGTCTATTCTCTTTTGAGTATGCAGCAAGACCATAAGCCATAGGAGTTATACTCTCATCAGTATAGTATGCACTTTTTGCATCTATCCACTTACCATCTTTTGCATCAGTTATCCAAAAGATAGCTTTATCTTTCCAAGGTATCTTCTCTTCATCTAGCCAGAGAATTCCACAACCTATGTCGTCAAACTTATAGGCTTTTTTTGTTACTGGGTCTATGATTTGAAATGCAAATTTTCTCTCACTTATTGCCATCTTGCATCTCTCACACATATCTCTATCCCAGTGCATTTTAGATAGACCGTTACTGTCTTTTTTTTCACATCCTGTAAACAGTACAGCGATAAGTACTACAAGAAGTAAACTAAATCTTTTCATCTTCAACTATCTTTCCTAAGTCCATATAGATTTTACGATTTACTAGTCCCTCTATCTCATCAAGTCTATGAGTTATAAACAGAGTCGAACAAGAGCTGTCCAAATTGGTCAAAAGTTTATAAAAATGCTCCCTTGCTCTTGGGTCAAGATTAGCTGTAGGCTCATCAAAAACGAGCAAAGAACTCTTTTTAGAAAGTGCAATTGCAATCAAAAGTTTCTGCTTCATACCACCTGAAAGCTTCAAGAACTGCTTATGTTTATTGGCCTTTACATCTAAGTCCATCTTAGAAGCTTCTTCATATATAGCCTCTTTTGGTACACCTGAACTCTTAGATATGAATGATATCATCTCATCAAGACTGAGTTTGATTGGTGGTGGAAGCTGAGGGATGAAACTTATGCCTTCTAAAACTTTTACTCTTTGCTTTATAGGGTCAAATCCATTTACTAGAATCTTACCTGAGTTTATATGATAAAACCCAAGCATTGCACGAATTAGTGTTGTCTTTCCAGCACCATTAGGTCCCATCATAGCAACTCTGTCACCAGATAAAATCTGCATATTTACATCGTCTAAAACTTTTGTTCCTTGAAAACTTTTTGTTACATTTTTTACATCTACTAGCATTAGACTAAATCCTTCAATCTAAAGTCCATGTTGTACGCATCTGTATGACACACATCAAAACATCTTCCACACAATATACAGTCTCCATTCATAACATACTCTTTAGATTTGTCTTTATCTTTTCTTGTTTTATCATATTTTGGCTTTATAAACTCTAACACATGCTCTTCAGGGCAAACTGCGATACAAGCAGAGCAGTGATCACACTTGTCCATGTCCCATTTGATTCTATTGAGTCCAACCCAACCTACAAGATTGTAAGTAGTCCCAACTGGGCATATATACTTACACCAGCCTCTTCTTGAAAAAAAGATTTCAAACAGTAAAATCACTACAACCCACACTAGAGCTAAACTCCAGCCATATGATATAAATCTACTTATAATTCCAATAGGGTTTATAACTTCAAAAACTAGATATCCATCTATAAAAGCGGCCAAAAGAAAAACGACCCAAAAGAAAAATCTAATATTTGGGTTAAATTTTCTCTCTTTTATAATTTTTTTAGATACCAACTTCAAGTGTATCTTCTCACCAATTTCACTTAGCAATCCATAGGGACATACCCATGCACAATAGGCCTTACCACCTACAAAAAAGTAAAATATAAGTAGAGTTAAACTTCCTATAATAATATTGATATGTATACCAAAATCAGAAACCAAGATCTCAAGAGCAGTAAAAGGGTCTATAAGATGAAAACCTAAGAGCCTTGATCCATTTAGTGTCCCCTCTAGTAATTGCACATCTATATAAAATGAAAGGAAAAATGCTATATTGATTACAATAATAGAAATCCATCTCCATCCTCTCCAAGATAACCTTGTATTACCATCTTTAGTTTTACTAAAAAATGTTGAAAAAAATGAAGCGTTGACCAGATCTCTAACACTTCCGTTGTATCTATCCATTATTTACTCTTTTTGTTTATTTGCTTGCTGCATCAAGTTTTGATTGAAAAGATGCTATCTCTTTTGATAGTTCTACTAACTGTTGATCTTTTAGATTACCAAGAAGACCATACATAATATAGTTTTTCTTTTTACCCGACTTAAAATCTTTTAAATCGCTAATTACCCTCTCTTCACTAAGCCCAATAAGTCTTGGTCCAATAATTCCCTCTCCAATAGGTCCATGACATGATGAGCAGTTTTTCTTATAAAGTGGGCTTACATTGAAAGCTGCAATATTACCTGCTTTTGCTTTTAGTGCTTTTAGTTTATCCTCCATCTCATCTTTTGGTTTTTGTTTTGAAGCAGTAGAAACTTGTGTATCTTTTTTTATCTGTGCTGTTGAAGCAAGTTTTACCTCTTGTTGCGATTTTTTTATAATCCTAGCAATATTGTCTAACTTATTTACCTCTTTATCCAAGCTAAATACATACGAAACTGCCAATATAGTTAATACTACCGAAACTAAAGCTATAATGTGTTTTATCATTTTGAATCCCTCATTTTTCTTATTTTTTTATTAAAATCTGCTATCTCGACTGCTAAATCTTTTAGTTTTGCATCACTTATTTGTGCGACTAGCTCTTTCATCAGAACATTTTTCTTCTTTCCAGATTTAAAGTCCATAATTCTTCCATATATAAAATCTGCATCCTTATCAAGAAGTGATGGTCCTATAATTCCATTAGCATAATCATCGTGGCAAGAAGAACACTTTACTACATAGTCATGACTAAGTTTTTGAATCATAAGTGTTATTTTAATTCTCTCGTATGGAGATTTTATGTGCAAATAGGCATCCATAGTGGTTCTCACTTTTGAACTTTCACTATTGTATTTTTCTATATCTTTAGACTCTTTAGATTCACCCTCTTTATTATAAGAGTAGTAGAACTGGCCATCGTTAGCTTTTGAAGCCTCTTTTTTTACATCTTTATTGACTACATTTTTAGTTACTTTTATCCCAGAAGTTTGTACTACTTTTTCTTCTGTTTTTTTATCCTCTTTTTGCCCACATCCACTTATAAATAGCAGCGTTAAAGCTGCTATAACTACAATTGATTTTTTATACATTTTTTTTACCTTTAATATATATATCACTATACTTTTTTCTTGGAACTATTTTAATGATATCAACAGGACACATCTCTACACAAACACCACAACCCACACATGCCTCTCTTATCTCAGGCATAAGTCCACCTTTGTAATCTATCATTCCAATAGCATCTTCTGAAGTAGGAAATGGGCACATATCGGCACAAAGCGAACATGGCTTCTCTTTTAGAGTATCAAGTTTTATTAAAACATCTTTTTGTAGTTTCTCTTTTTCTGTTTCATTGCCTGTTAGATTTACTTTTTTACTCTCTTTTTCTTGATCTGAGAGTATTTTGGTATGATTATATATATTGTCTATTGCACTTTTTGGAGGTTTTTTCCCACTTAAAGCCAAGCATGCATCTATATTATTAATAATAGCCATACCCATCTCTACATACTTGATGTTATCATGTTCATGGTCTAATGCCCCTGATGGACATGCAAGCATACATGGAAAAGCCTCACAAAGATAACAACCTCTTTTTTGAGGATCTATAAATGCCATTCCAACACTTGCACCACCATCTATATCTTCAAGCTCAATTGCATCATATGGACAAACTTGCAAGCACTGCCCACACTTGATACAAAGCTTTAAATACTGCTCTTCACTAACAGCTCCTGGTGGTCTTAGTATCGGCTCACTTGCCTTTAGTGAAGGTGCAAGGTAAATTCCTGCTCCACTAAGAAGACTTAAAATACCAACACTAGTTGTCTGCTTTATAAATTTTCTTCTTTTTTTATCTTCTAAACTCACAAAATTTCTCCTATATTCATCTTTGGATGCTTATCTTTAGCTAACTCAACTGGCTCTGAAATCGGAGCCAATTTAGCTAAAAAGTTGATTATACTGATAATAGGTGAGCCATAAAAAAACTTTAAACTAGGATTAAATAGCCATAATTTATCAGCATAATAGTGCTCAGTATGAGGAGTATCCCCTATGTTATCACCATTTTTATCAAAACCTTCGTAGTTATCCCAATAGTTTCCATCCCATATGTTCTCTTCTATCTTAGTATTATACGAATCATTTATAATATTTTCTATATTACCTTTTATAATATTGTTTTTAAATATATTGGCTATACTTAAAGAGTGAAAATGAACTGCTTCAGAATTATAAAGCAATCTATTGTTTTCTATATAGTTATGAGTATCTGGTTGAAATGGTGACCTATCTATATAGAGTCCTCTTGCACAATATATCATAGTATTGTCTTTGATTGTATAGTTTGTAACATCTTTTAAACCAATTCCAAGCCCTGTCGTGCCAAGTGAATTTTCTATTACATTACCAGTTGCAATCGTATCTTGCGAATACATAAAAAATATACCCACACTATTGTGCTTGTAAACATTGTTTTTAACTATATTTTTGCCTGTATACATAAAGTGCAAAGAGTACCTACAATGCTCTCCATAGTTACCTTCTATTAGGTTCCCATGAGAGTACCAAACTACAAAATCTCTTGATTTTGTAACATAATTTTTCTTTAAAATATTGTCATTACTATACCAAAGTCTTATAGCGTCTCCTCTCATGCCTAAGCTAAAAGGTTTTGAGGTTATGTAGTTATTTGAAACATCACAATTATCTACTTCATCCAAATCAATCCCAAAAAGTACATCTACAATTTTGTTGTTAAGAACTTTTGAATGATTTAGCTTTTTTAGCCTTACTCCTGCGTCAACTCTTTCATGCTGGGCTCCACTACCTCTAATAGTCAAGTTTTTAATAGTTACAAATGAGCTAGTTATAGTTATAACTGTTCCATTTCCATCACCCTCTATGATAGCCTTTTGATTTTTACCATCGATGATAAGTGGTTTATCTATGATGATATTGCCTTTATATACACCCTCGGGAAGCTCTAAAAGTGAGCCTTCAGCTGCATTGTCTATTGCTTCTTGCAAGAGATTTGTAGCTTGAAGTTGTATGATAAAAAGTAAAATCATAGATAAAATTTTCATAACTTACTCAGCCTTTTGTGCTTTTTTTCTTGAAACTATTGCAAGAAGAGAGAGAACAGCAATAACCACCAATACCCAAAAACCTATAGTAGGATATGAGTGCGTAGTAAACTGGGCTACTTTTCCATCTCCGAATACTGTAGGAGTAAATGGTTTGATTTTAAAAGCTCCCCAATCATGCATATGATGCCCAAACCAGTAAAGCCAGTACGAGTAAAAACCTATAAATATAATAGGTAAAGCAACTGGTATAAGCATAAAAAGATTTAAAATCTTTTTATCGTATAGTATAAATAACACAAGTAATAGTGCTACAAATATCAATGCATATGGTGCAGCTGCTCTTAAGTATGGTGCTCCTCTATCCATAGGATCCATACCTATAAAGTGGTTGATTGTTTCCATCTCAAAAACATCCCCACTAAAACCATCAAAGTGATAGTAAACAGGGATTCCATTTGGAAATGACTCTTTTGGATAATTTGGTGCCTCAAGAGAAACATACCATATCGGAGCAGATACTACGCCTATCTCCATATCTCCTTCTACAAGTTTTGCTAAGTCTCCAGCAATCTCTTTAGGAGTAGTAGGACTAACATATCTACCCTTTTGGTAATAGTTCCATACCTTTTGCATGATAGATGTAATCTTATCCTCTTTCCCTTGTGCTTTTAGGTCTACAATATTATGTGTAAACACTATAGGGATAACAAAAAAGTATAACAAGAGTACAAGTGCTAAAAAAGCAAAGACTCTTGATTTGACTAGTGAGCTGTTCATATTTTTACCTTATTATGTGATTTTTTTAATTTTATATATTATATATATAAAATTAAAAAAATGCGATGATTGTAGTCAATAAAGACCAGAAGTCTGGTCTTTATTGCATTTGATTAGAATAGATTTGCGTTTTTATCTATCCACTTTAGATATTCGATGATATCGTCTGTTTGTTTCTCGCTCATACCTTGGTTAGGCATTCTTAGGTTGAAGTAATTTGTCATTGATTTAATGTAATCATTATCATACATTGTCTCAGGATGCATAATCCACTCTTTAACCCATTTTTCACCATTTTCATGGCGCTCAAGAACACCAACTAAATCTGGACCAGAACTAACCTTACCAACAACATGACAACCATTACAACCACCTTCTAGGTAGGCATCATGTCCTCTTTTTGCAGCTTCACTCATAGGAGTTGCGATTTTCTTAACGAGAAGATCTTTTGCTCTGATTCCAACATCTGCGGTCTTAACCATATACTGCCAAATCATATTTTCAAACAAAATCGCTTTGTCAAGATCACCAGCTTTAACAGCTGCATCAGAAAGTTTTTTCTGCTCTGCGATCTTACCATACTGATCAAGTGCATCTGTTACAAGAGCTTTTACAGTTGGATACTTAGCAAAGTTATTATCTTTTAAGAATTTAACAACACTCTGGATAACTGCGTCAGTTGCAGTGTTAGTTGCTACTGTTTTGTCATACTCTGCTTTTAGCTCAGCTTTACTCATTTTTTTCAACTTCAGCTTAGCAGCTTTTGTATACTTCTTACTTGGATCTTTTACAAGTAAGTAACCCATCATCTCTAGGTGAAGTGCTGAACAAAACTCTGTACAGTAGTAAGGGAAAACACCTTCTAAATCTGCTTTAAATGTAAGAGCAACAGTTTTACCAGGCTCTAGTGAAGCATGTACATTGTACTGATCTATTGTAAATCCATGAGTTTCATCTTCTGCTCTCTCTAGGTTTGTTAGATAGAAAGTTACTGTATCACCTTTATTTACTGTAACATGCTCTGGATTTATATGACTTCTAACCATAGTTCCATATACATACACATGGTTACCTTTTCTAACAATCTTCTCTTGACCTGCTAGAGTTTTTCCCTCATGAATCTTACCAGTAAAAGGATTTGTACCCATTTTGTATCTTACATTATGCTTGATTTTATCTGCTCTAATTGCAACTGCTTGGTGAGGCTCACCTAAAGGAATTGGCATATCATAAAGAAGGCTCATCTTCTTACTACTCACATCAATAAGCTGATGATTTTGAGGGTGAAGAGGTCCTATTTCGTTAAATCTATCAATTGCTAACTTATTAAGTGCTATGATATACTCACCTTGAGGATCTGATGTTTTTCCTTCCATACCAGCTAAGTGACCAATGTTATAGTTGACATTTTGTCTATCTTTTACTTCGCATGTATGGTAGTTCCACCTTACAACTTGAGAGTCAACATATAGTGAACTATATATCTCTCCATCTTCTTTCCACTTTGGTCCAAACTGGTTGTGTAGAGGTCCAAGGCCAAGTTCTGCTTGGCAATTTGCTGCTTTTTTAAGATCTATGATTGGTATACCAAATGGATCTGTTCCACTAAAGTCTTTGTTGTCTATAGCTTTTTTGATTTTATCCCAACCATAAACTGTAGCATGAGTATCAAGCTTACCACAAACAACTATGTCTTTTCCATCAGGAGACACATCAACACCATGAGGTGATTTTGGCTCAGGAACTAAGAAAAGAGCATTGTTTTTGATAGACACTTCCATTGGAATTACTCTATGTCCATTTACAATCTTTACATTTTTTGGATCTTTTGCAAGCTCTGCAAGTTTTTTCCAATTGTATACATGCATAAAGTCAGTATCGTTTCTACTTGTTCCTGCCTCAAATGGAGGAAGACCTTTTTCTATACCACCTGTGTACATCTCTGAGTTAAAACTGTTTGTAAAACCCCAACCATAACTAGCACCCTTACCTGCATCACTTAAATCTTGCATATATGGAGGCATCTCAATAGTAAAAGATTTTTCAGGCTCAATCTTTCCCTCTTTATGGTTAAACTTCCAAACTGTAACACCACCACGATAAGTCTCTGCAAACTCATCCATAGGGTGATAGTTGTTATCTAAAGGAGCACCATATTGTGCTGCTTCTAAGATATACTCACTATTTGGAGTAAAAAAAGATCCTCCATGCTCACTTTTAAAAACTGGATTAACTACTATTTGCTTTGTAACCATATCTTCAAGATCAATTACAGCTATACGAGGATTTGCTTTGTCGTTTATAACTAACCATCTACCATCGTACTTTCCATCTGTTTCAGAGATCGCTGGGTGGTGAGTATCACCCCAAGTTATCTTCTTGCCACGGATATTACCTTGAGCTAAAATCTTTTTAGTATCATCGTCATAGCCCCAACCTTGCCAAGGCTCTGGAGTAAATACGGCAATATATTTGAGTATTCTCATTGAAGGAACACCATATACTATAACTTGACCAGACTGCCCACCTGAACTAAATACCAAATACTTATCTCTTCCACCACTTGGTGTATATGTCTTAGCAGCTGCTAACATATCTGCTTGAGATAAACCTCTCTCTTTCATCACCTTATCTAACTCAGTAGCACCACTTGCAAAAGTTCCCAAAAGCGCTACAGTAGCTGACAAAGATGCCACTCTACCCAAAATATTTCTCATTTACATTTCCTCCTTGTAAATTTATGTATTATATTATCATACAACTACAAACTGTATTGATTTTCATCAACATAACTAAAACACCTGTATAAAACCGATATTTTGAAGAATTATACTACAAGGGAAGTTTCTTTTGGGTCGCTACTTTATCATGTATCCAAGTTTAGATACTGTTTGTATAAAATCTGCAGGGAGCTTTTTTCTAAGCTTAAAAACAAGATTTTTCAAAGCACTCGGTGGTGCTTCTTCATAAATATAGAGTTTATCTTCTATAGTCTCTTTTGTTACTAGCTTTCCTCTATATGCCAAAAGTAGCTCAAAAAAGTCTACCTCTTTATGTGTGAGAACCACACTTTCCCCTCTGCATGTAAAGACTTTATTATCATAATCATATGTTACTTCTGATTCTAACTCTACTTTTGTGTGAAGTTTTTTCTTTTCTAAAATCTTTGCACACTCAGTTAAAAGTGTATTGAGTTTACTCTCTTTTATTGGTTTTAGCACATACTCAACTAAGGAAAGTTTTATAGACTCAAGTAAAAAATCTTGGTCTGCATATGCACTTGTAACTATGATTGGAATCTCTTCATCTTCTTTACGAATCTTTTTGATGAGCTCTAGTCCATTTACCTTTGGCATCTTTATATCTGTAATAACTATATCAATATCCTCACTACTGTATAGCTCAAATGCCTCTTCCCCATCCTTTGCGTCATATACATCTTTGACATACAAAAGAAGTACTTTTTTAAAGCTCTCCCTTAAATCATCTTCATCTTCAGCTAAAAGAATAGAACACTTTTCTAAAATTATTTCGTATTTTTCATCCATCTTATCCACACCTTAAAGCTTTTTTAAGACTGTTATTATAACATACAAAAAAGGAATTATGTTGGAAAAAGTAAGTTTTACTAAAAGATATGTACTTGCACTTAGTATCATAGCCATGCTCTCTACTTTGGCATATTTTAACCTTGACAAACTAATTAGTATCCAATCAGATGATGGAAAACTCATCAATATAAGTGGTCAACAAAAAATCTTAGCCCAGCAAATTGCCTTTCATGCAATCTACTATAAGATAAAAAACTTGAAAGAAAACATAGTAAAACTTGAGAAAAACCATCAACTTCTTCTTTCCTCATATATGTCTAGAAAAATAAAAAAAATTTTTTTTGAAGAGCCTGTTATGTTAGATTTGAAAGTAACTACATATCTAAACCATGCAAAAAGATTTGAGGAGTATAGAGATGGAAGAAGCTTAACATACCTCTTAAAAAACTCAAATACCCTACTAAAAGACTTAGATAATACAGTTTTACTCTATCTTAATGAAGCAAAAGAGCATATAGAAAAACTGAGAAAGGTAGAGTTTTATATATTTATTCTCACTCTGCTCACTCTCTTTTTTGAAGCAGTTTTTATATTTAGACCAGCAAATAAAAACATAAACAATAAAACGAAAGAGATAATAGAGGAGAGAAACTATTCAGAAGCTGTTATAGAATCTAGTACAAATGCTATCATAACAGTAGATAATAAATTTTACATAAAAACATACAACAAAATGGCAGAGCAGATTTTTGGATATACAAAAAAAGAGATGCTCAACAGTTCCCTTTTTGAAAAAATAGTTCCAAATATACAGGAGCTTATAAATCATGAAACTAAAAATAGAGTAAAAGAGAGTAATGCACTACATAAGAGTGGGGAAAAATTTCCAATTAGAATCTCTTTTGGTACAAGTGGAGAAAATGATGACATACATATTGTTGCCAATATTCAAGATATATCTCAAGAAAAACTCAATGACAAGATGTTACAAGAGCAATCAAAATTTGCAGCACTTGGAGAGATGATAGCAGTCATCGCCCATCAGTGGAGACAACCTCTAGCCCAACTAAATTTTAACTGCATGTATATAAAAAAGAAGATGAAAGATCCTGAACTTGTAAAAGAAGCAGAAAAAAATCAAGACATCATCTCATTTATGTCAGACACTATCACAAATTTTCAAGACTTCTATAAAAAAACTGAAGTGAGAAACTTTAACCCTGCTGTCTCCATAAGTCTTGCCCTGAAAATTGTTGAGTCAACTTTAAAACTAAATCAGATTGAACTAAAACAAAATATTGACTCTAAAATCAATATCCATGGAAATCCAAACTCTTTAGCTCATGTAGTTCTCTCAATAATACAAAATACAAATGATGTAATAAAGTCTAGAAAAATCAAAAACCCTTACATATTTATAGATCTTAAAGACACTTCAAAAAACATCACTCTTGTTATAAAAGACAATGCTGGAGGTATAAGAGTTGACCCAATTGAAGATATATTCAAACCATTTACAAGTAAAAAGAAAACTCCTTCAACAGGAATAGGTCTTTATATGTCAAAACTTGTTATAGAAGAACAATTCCATGGTACTATTACTGCACAAAATCACCCAAATGGAGCTGAGTTTACTATCACTCTTCCGCACTAATTTTATCTCTTTTTTGTAAAAGGTATAAAATTGTGCTAATACCAGAGCTTCCAAGAACCATAAACATTACCATTATTTGGTACCGAACAGCCACGATTGGGTCAACACCAGAGAGGATTTGACCTGTCATCATTCCAGGTAAAGACACTAATCCAACTGCTAAGAAGGAGTTTATTTGTGGTATCAAAGAGGCTTTAAAGGCATTGGCTCTTGCCTCCTTATATGAGCTATTTAATCTCTCCTTTTCAAATCTCTCTGCAACTAATGATACAGCATTCATACAGTTTGCATAGAGCATTCCTGCGATTGGGATTATATATCGTGGATTATCAAATGAATCAATTTCTAATACAAAATATAGAACTAAAAAAAGGTTTACACTGCCACCTATAAATATGGAAACGAAAATACTTCTATAGACTTGTATATTTTTTTTAGTTATATTTCTCATAGTTATCATACTTGCTGCACTTATCATAATAACTACTATAAATATAGTCATATAAGAGGTCTTAGAATCAAACACATAAGAGAGTAAGTAACCAACAAGGAGAAGTTGAAGGAGCATTCTAAGACTTGCATAGAAAATCTCAACTCTATTGCCAACCCATCTAAAGTAAAAGTAACCTACTATGCTAACAGGTATTAAAAGATATGTAAGGTTTGCTACTGATATTTCATACATTGGATATCTTTTTAAAATCTACATCTAAAACTTTCTCAAAATCTTTTGGATTTAACTTAAGCTGCTGACCTCTAACTCCTGCACTTACTAAAACCTTTTCATATAGAAGAGCATCTATATCCACAAAAGTTCTGTAAATTTTTTTCATACCAAAAGGAGAACATCCTCCCCTAATGTAACCTGTTACTTTCAATATATCTTTTAAAGGCAACATAGTACACTTTTTTACACCTGCTACTTTTGCTAAAGCCTTCAAGTCTAGCTCCTCATCGCCTGCTATGCATGCTACTATTGGTTTGTTGTTCTCATCTATGGTTACCAAAGTTTTGTAAATTGTCTTTATATCTTGTTTTGTATTTTTTGCAACATGAAGAGCACTTAGATCGTTTTCATCTACTTCGTACTCTACTAGTCTATACTCTACTTTTTGTCTATCCAATAATCTTGCGGCGTTTGTTTTTTTCATATACTCTATATCCTAATAACATAAATGTAACAATTATATAAGTATACTCCAATGAGCTTAAAACTTTTTGTGCCATAGAAGCATGTATGGTAACAAGGACTAAAACAATATAGACTGCTTTATGATAACTAGAAAACTTTCTAAACAGCTTTTTTGTAGAACTTAGTGCCATAAAAAGTAGAATCAAAAACGATATCATACCTAAGTAGACAAAGGGTTTATCTAGTGTCTCTTTAACCACAAAAGCAAAATCTAATTGTGCATCTAAAACATAAAAGTTTATAAAGTGCAAAAGAGCATAGAAAAATGCAAAAAGTCCTAAAACTTTTCTATATCTCATCAAATTTACAACCTTTTTTAAGGGTGAGACAGCAAGTGAAAGCATAAGTATAGTTATAGCACTTGTTCCTGTAAAAGTATATATATATTTTATAGGATCATTCGCACTTCTCACACTCCATAAAAGGTAACATAGTGGTGTTAAAAGCAGCAAAGCCAATATAGTTTTCTTCATTAGTACAGTTTTCTCAAATCCATACCTTTGTACATACTTGCAACCTCTTCGCTATAGCCGTTGAACATCTCAGTTTTGTGCTTGAAAAAGCTTCCAAGTTTTCTCTCTTTTGCTTGAGACCATCTTGGATGATCTACTTTTGGATTTACATTTGCATAGAAACCATACTCGCGAGAGTTAATCTCTTTCCAAGTGTTCAACGGTTCCTCTTCTACTAACTCAATACTTACAATAGACTTTATGCTTTTAAATCCATACTTCCAAGGAACAACCAAACGAATAGGTGCTCCATTTTGATTTGGTAAAACTTTTCCGTACATTCCTACAGCCATAAATGTCAAGTCATTCATAGCTTCATCCATACGAAGTCCCTCAACATAAGGATAAGGAACATTTCCAAAAATCCCTCTTTTTTGGTCTGGGAACATCTCAGGGTCAAGTTCAGTAATAAACTTTACATACTTCGCTTTTGAAGTTGGTTTTGCCTTTTTTAGTATGTGTGCAAGTGTAATCCCAATCCAAGGAACAACCATACTCCAGCCCTCAACACATCTAAAACGATAAATTCTCTCTTCAAGTGGGTACTTGTTCATAATCTCTTGTAAGTCAATGTACATAGGGTTTTCTACCTCTCCACTTACCTCAACCTCCCATGGACTCGGTTTTAGTGTGTGAGCTAGTTTTGCAGGGTCTTTTTTGTTGAGCGAAAACTCGTAAAAGTTGTTGTATGTACTTGCTTGGTCAAAAGAGTTTAACTCTAGCCCTCTTCCAAAAGATGTTTTTTTAAAACTGAGTGCTTTTCTTGGTGTAGTCTCAACCGCTGCTAGTTTTTCTGCAACCAATGATGATGAAACTAGAGCAGCGGCCCCAAGTTTTAAAAAATCTCTTCTTTTGTTAAACAGACTCTCATCTGTTACTTCATTTTCACTTATATACCAACTTTGTTTTTTCATTATGTTCATCAATTTCTCCTAATAAGTGCCTAACAACCATAAATGTCATAAATTGTACTAAGATAATGTTTAGTTATTGTAAATTTAAATCATAATTTGATATACTTAAGGGCGCCTCTAAAAAAACATAGGGAGATACTAACCATGGAAATATCAAGTAGTGGAAGAGATGTGCTCATTAAAGGAAATATAAAAAGTGTTGGAGATTTTCAAAAAATAAAAAACTTTATAGACAATTTAATCACAACCAATAACTCTCTAAGTATACATATTGAAGATTCAATATCTATTACATCATCCGTTATTGGATACTTTACTAAAATACTATATAAAGACAATATTCAACTCAACATAGTAGTTAGTGACGAGAGACTTTATGAGCTTTTGGATGAGCTTGGATTAGTCTCACAGTTTAGTGTAAGGCAGGCATAGATATGAATATTAAAAGAAAACTTACTCTCATACTAGGTTTAGTTATTGGTTATGCACTTTTTAACATATATGGTGTCGCAACTCAAAGTTTAGAGAGAAAACATAACTTGGAAAATGTAGAAAAACTAAATAATCTATCTGCAAAACTTAGTCTCTACATACATGAAACACAAAAAGAGCGTGGAGCAAGTGCTGGTTTTATTGGCTCTAAGGGTACAAAATTTACAACTATATTACCTAAACAAAGAGATTTAACAAATCAAAAACTTAAGCTTCTAACATCATATATAAATACACTAGATTTAAACAACTATCCATCTTCACTAAAATTTGAACTAGATAATGTCTTGTCTATATCTTCTAAAATACCTCAAATAAGATCAAAGGTAGACAACCTTACAATATCAGTAAAAGATAGTGTCTCATTTTATACAAACTTGAATAAACACATACTAAATGTAACTTCACTAACAGCAAAACTAGCAAATTCTACAGAGCTTGTTAAGGCACTATCTGCATACTCAAACTTTTTAAAGTCAAAAGAGAGGGCTGGAATAGAAAGAGCTGTTATGAGTGCAACTTTTGCAAATGATGCTTTTAAGCCAGGGGTATTTGCAAAGTGGATTAAACTAATGACAGAGCAAAGTACCTATGCTGATGCTTTTCTCTCAATTGCAGAAGATGACATTAAAAAATTATATGAGAATGCTATGAAAGATAGTTCCATCAAAGAGGTAGAAACATATAGAGAAGTTGCAATGGAAAAAGCAGCAACTGGTGGTTTCGGGAAGGACCCTGTAGAGTGGTTTAAAACTATCACTAAAAAAATCAATGTACTCAAAAAAATAGATGATGAAATTTCTATAAAAAATAAAAGTATGATTACCAAGCTACAAAGCGATAACAAAACTACCGCATTTATGGCGATGGGTACAAATATACTGTTTAGTATTGTTTTAGCTCTTTTATTGGTATGGATTCGTAAAAGTATCTTACATAGTGTTAATTCTAATAAAACTCAAATTGAGTATATTGCACAAAATAGAGACCTTACAAAACCTATTATTGTAACTGGAGCAAAAGATGAGCTTAGTGAGGTATCAAACTCTATTAATGACATGATAAAATCATTTTCGCATACCATTCAAGAGAGTACAGCAGTTTCACATGCAACAACAGATCAAAGTAAAAAACTTGATAATGTAGCGGTAAATCTAAGTAACAACTTGACAGATCAACAAGTTAAAGTTATCCAGATGAATGAACTCATCGAAGATGTGGCAACTAAACTAGATGAAGTAGAAGAGGCATCTATAAGTACAACAGAAGACCTTGAAGTGACAGAAACAACACTAAATGACTTTATAGATAAACTTCAAATTTCTGTTGAAAATATTGAGAGAGGATCACAAAGACAAGAGGAGCTCTCTTTAAAAGTAGGTGATTTAACAGAACAGGCTAGTAATATAACAGAAATTTTAAATATTATAGGAGATATAGCAGACCAGACAAACTTACTTGCTCTCAATGCAGCAATAGAAGCTGCTAGAGCAGGTGAACATGGTCGTGGTTTTGCAGTTGTTGCAGATGAAGTAAGAAAACTTGCAGAGAGAACTCAAAAAAGTCTAAATGAGATTAGCATAAGTGTAAATGTTATAAATCAAAATATTGGAAATATGTCAGAACAGGCAAAAATCACATCAAAAGAGATACACGAGACTTCTGAACTATCTGTTGAACTTATACAAGATGTCTCATCAACAAAAGATAGGCTTCATAGCACAAACGACAAATCTACAAATGTAATGCAAAAAGCTACATATATTGCAACAAGAACCAAACAACTTATAGAGATTATGCAGACCATTGTTGAAAGTACAAATAAAAATGAAAGTCTAGGTGTACAAATCAATGAGGTATCTAATACTCTATCACAAAGTGCTACTTCACTTGAAGATTCACTAAAAGAATTTAAAGTATAGTAGTGAATAAAGTTAGAGACCATTTAAAAACTCTTACTCTTTTGTGTGTTGATTCATCAACAGTTATAAACACGATTTATGAGGGGATTTTTCATATACTATTTAAAGAGATAGTTATTGCTAATAACTGTGAAGATGCTTTAGATATATATCAAGAAAAAAAAATAGATATTATAATAACTGCCCAAGTTTTTTCGGGTAAAACTGGTCTGGAGATGATAAAAATAGTAAGAGAAACTAATGAAGATATACCCATCATCTTTGTTTCATCTTTTAGAGATATTGATTTGCTTAGTGAAGCTATTAAGCTTAAGGTTACAAGTTTTGTTAAAAAACCATTTGAAACAACTGATATACTAAACTCTATAGAAATCGCCACCAAACAACTAATAGCTCAAAATCACATCAAAGATGAAAGAAAAAAAGAGTTAGATAAACTAAAAAGTAAAGTTGATTACTCTGATTATCAAGAAAATCTATCTTTTCAAAAAGCTTTAAAAGTTATTAGAAATGATTTTTACTATAAGCAACTAAAAGAGACAAAAAATTCCATAACTATTTTAGATATCTTATACAATGCAAAAGATATTATAAGTGGAGACACATACTCTACTAGAAAAATAGATAATCATAGAAATCTTTTTTTTATCATAGATGGCATGGGTAAAGGACTATCTGCATCTATAACTGCTATGTTAACAGTAACTTTTATAAACAGAAGATTAGATGCCAATAAAGAAGAAAATATAGAGTTTGCACTAAATGATCTTATAGAAAAAACTATAAAACATATACAAAAATTTCTACTAGAAGAGGAGATATTATCAATCTCTTTTGTTTTAGTTGATACTGGTAAAAAGCACATAGAGTACTCATCTTTTTCTATGCCCCCTATCCTTATACTAGATAGTAAGAATGAAGTAAAAAGTATAAAAGCAAACAATCCTCCGCTTAGTTGCTATACACAAAGATTTAAAACAGATAAATTCTTTTATACAGATATTGAAAAGCTTCTATTTTATAGTGATGGTCTAGTTGAAAACTCTCTTAAAGATGGTAGTGGAACATATAGCGAACATATAAAAGATGACTTTAAAAACTCTATAACAAGAGAGGAACTTAGAAAAAAAATTATCTCTAAAATCGGTGAGCAAGAGGATGATATAACTTTTATTCTCATGACAAATATATATCTACATAACCTTGTTGATTCACTTGTTATCAACTCTACACTTAAAGATACAGAAGAAGCAAATATATGGTTTGAGAATATACTTAATAAAACAACAAAAAACAAAGATACACTAAATAGTGCTCCATTAGCTTTTACTGAGCTACTCCTCAATGCATATGAACATGGTAACTTAGGACTTAGTGGAGAGAAGAAACACCTGCTAATGAAAGAAGATAGGTATTTTGACTTTTTAGCAAGAAAAGAACTCTCTTGTAGTAAAAAAATATATATTGATGTCTATAACTTCGATAACCACCTTTTAGTTAAAATAAAAGATGAAGGTGATGGATTTGATACTAAAATTCTTGCGAATATTTTTGGAATCAACAAAAGCTTCAATCGTAGAGGTATTTTAATGAGTAGAAACTCTACATCAGGTATCTATTACAATGATAAAGCCAATCAAGTCAGCTTTATCATTAAAACTTAGTCGTACCTCTAAACTTCTACAATCCCAAATAGTACTCTATTTGATCTCTCTTAAGTATATGTAAAAAGTTTGTGCTACCCTCTATGCCTGCTGGATAACCAGCTGTTACGATATAGGTTTTATTTTTATCTATAAAGCCTTTTCTTGTTCCAACTTTTAAAGCACTACTTAGCATATCTTCTGATGAGCTAAGATCAATATTCATGATTGGATGAACTCCCCAAGTAATAGTAAGTGATCTTGCAACTTTTTCACTATGAGTGATTGCATATATATCATTTTTAATTCTATATCGAGCAAGTTTTTTTGCACTCTTTCCTGAGCTTGTAAGCGAAAGAATGGCTCTGACTTTTAGATTTTTTGCTAGTTTTGCAACTGATGCTGTGATGATATCTGTATCATCTAAGTACTCAAATTTTCCAAACTTATTGTAAGAGTAAATTTTCTCAGTTTCAATTATAGTGTTAGTCATAACCTCTACTACATTAACTGGATTTATCCCGATAGCACTCTCTTCACTAAGCATTACTGCATCTGTTCCATCTAAAACTGCATTTGCTACATCACTTATCTCTGCTCTTGTTGCCATGTCGTGTTCTGTCATCGAAAGTAACATCTGAGTTGCAGTGATAACTGGCTTTGAAGCGGCATTTGCCATACGGATAATTTTCTTTTGGATTGTTGGAACTTTTGAATATGGAACTTCAATACCCAAGTCTCCACGAGCAACCATAATGCCATCGCTAACTTCCAAAATCTCATCTAAATTTTCAACGGCATCAAACTTCTCTATCTTTGAAAACACCTGAGATTTAGAACCTAAACTATCTAAAATAGCTCTGGCTTTAAGAACATCTTTTGCATTTTGGACAAAAGATATAGCTACAAAGTCAACACTGTTTTGTGAGCCCCATTCCAAGTCCTTCTTATCTTTGGAAGTTATAACTTCTATGTTGATAATCGTATTTGGAAAGTTTACTCCCTTGTTTGAAGATAGCTTTCCTGCATTGTCTATATGCGTTACTATATCGCCATCTGTACTTATAACTTTTGCACGAATAGAGCCATCACACATGTATATATACTCATCTTTTTTTAGCATATCTAAAATATTTGGTTGATTTATACAGACTCTATATGTATTCTCATCTATCTTTGTACCCTCGATACTCTCTTTAGTAAAGATTACATTATCGCCTTTTTTTAGATAAAAATCAGACTCTAGCTTCCCTACTCTTACTTTTGGACCACATATATCTTGCAAGACTCCAACTTTTATGTTTACATTTTTTGAAGCTTCTCTAATTTTTGCTATAGTTTGTGAGTGATACTCATGAGTTCCATGGCTAAAGTTAAGTCTAAAAACATTTACCCCTGCTACTATGAGTCCCTCTAAAACTTCTAAACTATCGCTCGCTGGTCCTACTGTTGCTAAAATTTTTGTTTTTTTTCTCATGTGTTATTCCTTTTTTTATTTATTTATTATATACTTTTATTATTACAATACTATATCAAAATTGTATCAATAATTAATCAATCTAAAGATTTGCTCTACTTCTTTCTCGATAAGCTTCAATGTTCTATCTTTATTCATAGCATCATATAAACTCATAGGAGAGTTTAAAATAGAAAAATACGAAGTAATTCCAATTTCGTGAAGTGAAGAATCTGTATCTTCTGTATTGCCACTAAGTGCGATGCAAGGAACTCCTTGTTTTTTGCATAAACTGCCTATACCAGATATAACTTTTCCCATGGCTGATTGAGTATCTATCTTCCCTTCACCTGTTATAACAAAATCTGCATCTTTTATCTTCTCTTTAAAGTTTACTGCTTCAAGAACTATATCTATACCAGATTTTAGCTCTGCATTTAAAAAAGCTAAAAAACCAAAGCCAAGACCACCAGCTGCCCCACTTCCTGCTTGTTTTGAATATTTTAATCCATCGTCAACAATATCTGCGAAAGCTTTTAACTGATTTTCAAGATGGTCCAATACTTCTGTGCTAGCTCCTTTTTGCTTACCATAAACATATGTCGCCCCATTTTTCCCATAAAGAGGATTGTTGACATCACATGCTATTTTAAAATTACATTTTTCTAGCTCTTTTAATACATATGTTTTATCTATGGCTACTATTTTGTCTAAATCTTTTGGAAAAACTACTTCATTCTTTTGATTATCTAAAAACTTAAAACCAAGAGCTCTAAGCATTCCTAAGCCAGCATCATTGGTGGCACTTCCACCTAATCCCACAATAAAGTCTCTTGAACCTCTATAAATCGCATCTTTTATAAGTTCGCCAACTCCAAATGTTGAAGCTTTTAGTATAGCCATCCAAGAACAAACTAAGGCATACTAGCGATAAGAGAAGTATGCAATTGCGAGACAAAAGGTTGCAAGAGCTACTAGTAGCTTTAAAACCTTTTAACGAAGTCAAGTGTATACTTCTCTTATCGTCCTTTGGATAAGTCATAAGTAAGCAATCTG
>JALSME010000027.1 GCA_026987955.1 Sulfurospirillum sp. | reverse complement strand
ATCTCTTAAAAGTTTCAGGGCATGTCTAATCGTGTGTCTATTAGCACTATATTTTTTTGAAAGAGTGTTTTCTGAAGGAAGTCTATTTGAATTAAGATATTTTTTTTCTACTATATCTTGTAAAATGTCATTATAAATTTTTTTATATATTGGAGAGTATATATCTGACAAAATCTTCCCTTTACAAATTTATTGTAATGGAAGTATAAAGCAGTCAAATTACATTGAGGTTACAAACATACTATACAAGTAAGTTCATATGTATAGTAGGGGCTAGGGAGAATATAAAATTCTCCCTAATTATTTTAGTCCTCTAACTCATCAGAGAAGTCTGCAGCTGCCAATCTTTTTAGCTGTCTGTATCTTCTTTGAGCATCTTTTTTGTTTTGATCAAAAAGTGCTTGAGCATGTTCTGGATTTGATTTTTTAAGTGAAGCATATCTTACTTCGTTCATCAAGAAATCCTCATAAAGATCCCAATTTGGCTCTTTTCCAGTAATCTTGATTGGGTTTTTACCCTCTTTTTCAAGTCTAGGATCATATGTATATATTGGCCAATAACCGCACTTAGTTGCAAGCTCGCCTTGATTACCTGATTGTCCCATACCACCCTTAATACCATGTGCTATACAAGGAGAATAAGCTATCAATAATGAAGGTCCATCATATGCTTCTGCAGCTTCAATCGCTTTTAGTGTTTGTGCTTGAGAAGCATTTGAGTTAATCTGTGCAACATAGATGTTACCATATGTCATAGAGATATAACCTAAGTCTTTTTTCTGTACTGATTTTCCAGAAGCTGTAAATTCTGCAATTGAACCTGTACGAGATGCTTTTGAACTTTGTCCGCCAGTGTTTGAGTAAACTTCTGTATCAAGTACTAGCATATTAACATCTTCTCCACTTGCAAGAACATGGTCAAGTCCGCCATATCCAATATCATAAGCCCAACCATCTCCACCGATAATCCATTGAGATTTTTTAACTATGTACTTTTTGAGAGAAAGTAGATCTTTAACTCCTGGTACATCTTTATTGTTTTCAAGTTGAGGAACAAGCATATCTCTAATCTCTTGAGTTTTCTTACCATCTTTTCTATGAGTCATCCAGTCTTTATATAGAGCTTTTAGTGCGTTTGGTGAAGCTTCCATATTTTCTAACATAATATTCTCAATACGATGTCTCATAGTCTCATTTGCTACACTCATACCCAAACCAAATTCTGCATTGTCTTCAAATAGTGAGTTAGCCCATGCTGGACCTTCGCCATTGTCATCTTTTCTGTATGGTGTTGTTGGTGCAGATGCACCATAGATTGAAGAACAACCTGTTGCATTTGCAATCATCATTCTACTTCCAAATAACTGTGTAGCTAGAGTGATATATGGAGTCTCACCACAACCTGGACATGCTGCATGAAATTCAAAAAGAGGCTTAGCAAATTGAGAACCTTTTACGGTACTCTTTGACATAAAGTCATCTTTGTAAGTTACTTCATTAAATAGATAATCTGCATTTACTTGCTCTCCTGCATCAACTTCTTGTGCTAAAGGAACCATAACTAATGACTTCTCTTTAGTAGGACAAATTTCAGCACATAAATCACAACCAGTACAATCTAGTACAGAAGTTTGAATTTTATATTTAAATCCTTTACCTTTTACCTCTTTACCTTTAGCATCAAGAACATGATTTTTAACACCTTCTGGTGCTTTTTCCATCTCATCTTCGCTGATCAAGAAAGGTCTAATTACAGCATGAGGACATACAAATGAACACTGATTGCACTGTATACAGTTCTCTTCTATCCACTTTGGAACCATAACACCAATACCGCGTTTTTCATACTGGCTTGTTCCATTTTCAAGACTTCCATCTTCATAGCCATTAAAAACTGAGACAGGAAGACTATCGCCTTTTGCAGCATTTACTGGTTTTGCAATTTTTTCTACATACTCAGTTCCTACATATTTCTCTTCTTTTCCACTATCTTTTGCATCAAAATTTGACCATGCAGAATCTACTGGAACTTCTTCAATTCCGCCCTCGCCAGCATCTATTGCAAGATAGTTCATCTCAACAATTTTTTCACCTTTTTTGATGTATGATTTATAAGCAAACTCTTTCATAAACTTTTTAGCATCTTCAAAGTCAATAATATCTGCTAGCTTAAAGAATGCTGCTTGCATAATAGTATTGGTTCTACCACCTAGACCGATATCACGAGCTAGTTTTGTTGCATTGATTATGTAAAATTTTGCTTTTTTGTCTGCAAGTGTCTTTTTAATGTGGTTTGGCATCTTTGAGATTGTCTCTTCTACACTCCAAATAGAGTTAAGCAAGAAAGTACCGCCATCTTTAAGTCCACCAATCATATCATAAAGTTCAACATAGCCTGCAACTGTACAAGCAACAAAGTCTGGCTTTGATACTAGATAAGTAGAGCGAATCGGGTCTGGTCCAAATCTAAGGTGACTTCTCGTATAACCACCAGATTTTTTTGAATCATATGCAAAATAGGCCTGAGCATAAAGATCTGTTTTATCACCAATAATCTTTACTGAGTTTTTATTTGCTCCAACAGTACCATCAGCTCCTAGTCCATAAAAAAGACACTCTTTAATGCCCTTTCCACCTAAGCTGAGATTTTCTCCAACTTCAAGTGAAGTATGTGTAACATCATCTATAATACCTACTGTAAAACTATTTTTAGGTTCATCATTTTTTAGATTATCAAATACAGCAACTATCTGAGCTGGATTAACATCTTTTGATGAAAGTCCGTAACGACCTCCAACTATAATTGGAGCATCTTTTCTTCCATAAAAAGAACTTCTTATATCAAGATAAAGTGGCTCACCAATACTACCTGATTCTTTTGTTCTATCCAAAACTGAAATCTTCTTAACACTATCTGGAAGTACATCAAAAAGGTACTGTGGACTAAATGGACGATAAAGATGAACAGTAACAACACCAACTTTTTCACCCTTGCTTCTTAACATGTCAACTGTCTCTTTTGCGGCTTCTATGACCGAACCCATAGCTATGATAACTCTTTCAGCTTCAGGGTCTCCATAGTAAGTAAATGGCTTATACTCGCGACCTGTAACTTTTGAAATCTCTTTCATATAATCAGCTACTAAATCGGGAATCTTATCATAAAACTTGTTTTGTGCTTCTCTTCCTTGAAAATATATATCATCATTTTGCGCACCACCACGAGTCTTTGGTGACTCAGGATTTAGAGCTTCATCTCTAAATTTTTGAACTGCATCATAGTCTATAAGCCTATCAAAAACATCATAATCCATAACTTCAATCTTTTGAATCTCATGAGAAGTTCTAAAACCATCAAAGAAATGCAAAAATGGAACTCTACCTTTTATAGCTGCAAGGTGAGCAACACCTGCAAGATCCATAACCTCTTGTACTGAAGAAGTAGCCAACATTGCATACCCAGTTTGACGAGCAGCATAAATATCTTGATGATCTCCAAAAATAGATAAAGCATGTGTTGCTAAAGTTCTTGCGCTTACATGAATTACACTTGGGAGTAACTGTCCTGCCATCTTGTACATATTAGGGATTTTAAGTAAAAGTCCTTGTGATGCTGTATAAGTTGTAGTCAATGCTCCAGCTTGTAGTGATCCATGAACAGTTCCTGCTGCTCCACCTTCACTTTGCATTTCAACAACTTTTACAGGCATTCCAAAAAGATTCTTCTTCCCTTGCGTAGCCCATGCATCAGTATGATCTGCCATCGGTGAACTTGGTGTAATAGGATAAATTCCTGCAACTTCTGTGAATGCATATGAAGCATAAGCAGCAGCTTCGTTGCCATCCATAGTTTTCATGACTTTTGCCATATTAATTCTCCCTTTATATTTTTATTAAATTTCTTGCATAACCCTTTACATGCAACTAAATGAGTTATGCAAGAAATCTATTTAAGGTCTATTGTACTTTTGATTATCTTAATAACTTATAAATGGATATAAATCAAAATTGCATTAACCAAACTTTAAACAAATTTGAAACATAAAATGCTCTGACCATGAAATCGTATATTAAATATATGATAAAAATATAACAGCTATTTTAAACTCTCTATCAGTTTCACTGCCAAATATGTACTAGAGAGTACATAATTTGTATATTTTTGTAACTCTATTTTCTCTCCATATCCACAAGTTACTCCAACTGAATTTATCTCAGCATTTTTTGCAGATTTCAAATCCAAGATAGTGTCACCTACCATCCATGTAGAATTTTTTTGAGAATTTAGACTTTTCATCGCTTTAACAATAGGCTCACTGTGTGGTTTTGGATTTTCAACATTTTCTCTACCTATAAGCACATCAAAATACTTCATAATTCCCATATGATTTAGTAACTCTTGTGAATATTTTCCTGTTTTTGTTGTAACTATACCAAGTGTTGCAAACTGTGAAGCTAACTCTATTGCATCTTTAGCTTTTGGAAGAAGATATGTTTTTTCCTTTGATATTATGCGATAGTGTTTTTTATAAGCATCAACATAGCTCCACACATTCCCTTTGCATCCAAGTTTAGTGAACATTATATCCAAAGGATATCCAATAAGAGATTTTATAGTATCGCTGCTAGGCACACTCTCACCATGAGCTCTGTATGCTACTTCAAATCCTTCTAAAATTGCATCAGTAGAGTCTATAAGTGTTCCATCTAAATCAAAAAGTATTGTCATGTACGGCCTTTATAAATAAAGACCGTATTATATCAAAGAAGTATTAATTATTGGTATGTATATCCATTTGTGGGTAAGGAATAGATATTTTTTTCTCATCAAAAGTAAGTTTGACTTTTTCTATAGAATCAAAATATACTCCCCAGTAATCTCCACTTTTTACCCAGACTCTTACAGTAAAATTAACACTACTATCAGCTAACTCTCCAACTGCTACAAATGGCTTTGGATCTTTTAACACTCTCTCATCAGCATTAAAAATCTCCTCAAGAGTACTTTTTGCTAGCTTTAAATCATCGTCATATCCTATTCCAAAAACAAAGTCTACTCTTCTAGTCTCTTTTTTAGAAAAGTTTGTAATATTACCACCAACAATACCACCATTTGGTATAATTATCTGCTTGTTATCAGGTGTAGTAAGAAGTGTACTAAAAACTGTTATCTCTTCAACACAACCTGTCTCACCTGCAGCTGATATAACATCTCCAACTTTAAATGGCTTAAAAAATATAAGTAAAACTCCTGCACCTATATTTGAAAATGTATCTTTAAATGCAAGACCTATAGCTAATCCTGCCGCTCCAAATATAGCTATAAATGATGTTGTATCTACACCTAAATTGTTAAGTGCTGCTAAAATGACCATAACAAATAGTAGACCATTTATAACTTTAACTAAAAATTTAGATAGAGTTTCATCCACATTTGATTTTTTCATTATCTTTGCAGATAGTGAGCATACTATTTTTATAGCCCACTTTCCGATATAAAAAATTGCTAGAGAGCCTAACACCTTTAAACCATATATACTTATGTATGTCATAGCCATACTTATCATGTTATCATTTTCCATCTATTTATTCCTCTATAAATTATCTATTAAAAACCGCTTCTACTCTTCTGTTACCTGCTCTACCCTCTTTTGTATCATTAGAAAAAATTGGTTTGGTTTCACCATACCCTCGAGTTGATATTCTATATCTATGTACACCTAATTTTACAAGTGCCTTAGCTACTGCTTCAGCTCTTTTCTCTGAAAGTTTTTGATTGTACTTCATTGAGCCACGAGAGTCAGTATGTCCTGCTAGTACTACAGTGTAGTCGCTATTCTTTTTCATAAAATCTGCAGTTTCTTTTAGTATTGCACTGTATTTACTTGCTATATCATACTTATCATATGCAAAATTAAGACGAAGTGTAATTACCTTCATACAGCCATTCTTCTCTACAACCCTTCCTGCTGGAGTATTTAAACATAAATCATTTTCATTTATGACACCATCATTGTCATCATCTTTTGGAACAACAACTACTGGCTTTGGTTTTTCTTTTTTAACTACAGGTTTTTTTGGAGCTGGTTCTATTTTTTTAGCAATCTTTTTCTCAACTACTGGCTCTGACTTTATTGGCATAACTTTTTTCTGTGTTTTTCCAAATGGAATTACAAATCCTACATTATAAAATAGATTATTATCTCCACCAAAAGTAATGCCATGTCTAACCTCTGCTTTTAGTGCAAATTTGTCTGTTATCCACTGCTTTACTCCTAATCCATATTGAGCAAATCCATCATCATCATTTCCTAGTTTAGGATTTGTATAATCCTCATATCCAAGCCCTATTAGTCCATATATTGCAGTCTTTTTCGATATATCATACTCTTTAACTAAGTCAATAAAAAATCTATTGATATTTGTATCTTCAGTTAAATTGTCATAATCAACACTGCTTGCTCGCTCAAATCCACCTTCAAGCATATCAAAGTATGGTAAACTATCAAGATATACTCCATATCTTAATCCCAAATTTAGCTGATTTGCCAAATCTAAATTTCCCTCAGGCTTAACTCCTCCAACTGTTGCACTTAACTCACTCTTATGATTACCTTGAATAGCAAATACGAAACTACTCAACACAAGTAGTGACAATATTACTCTTTTCATAAACTTACATCTCCTTTTTAATAAAACTTATATCAACTCTACGATTCAATGCGCGCGCCTCTTCACTTTTATTTTCAGCAATTGGCATTGTCTCACCATAACCCTTGACTATAATTCTTTTTTTATTAACTCCTTTAAATTTTAATTTATCTGCAACTTTTTTAGCTCTTAACACTGAGAGTACATAATTGTACTCATCTGTTCCTATAGAGTCTGTATGTCCCTCAACTAAAACATTTAACATTTTATGTTTATTTAAAAAAGATACGGCTTCGTCTATTTCATCTTTATATTCATCTTTTAAATCATATTTATCAAAATCAAACTTTACATTGAGTCTTATCATTTTTATATTACCGTCTTTATCTAGAACTTTTCCAGACTTATCAAAAGTAACATCATCTTTTACATGTTTGATTATAAATCCCTTTGGTCTCTCACTATCAGGAATATAAAAAGCTTTAGATATGCCAGAATTTGTTGCACCATCTACTTTTTTATATATACTTTGACCAAAGGAAAAGCTTGCCAAGATAACCATTAAAACAATAATATTTTTCATAATTTACCCTTAAAATTCTAGAATTTTACTATATGATAACATAATTTAAGATTAAGGTCTCTTAATCCAATCAATTGCATTATGCATAATACCTATGATAGAGGGACTAACAGGCTCAATATTTTTATTTACAACAGTAATTGAGTTTGGAATAACTAAAAAAAGATATGGATTATCCCTAACTATAAGAGTAAAAATTTTCTTATAAATTTTATCAAACTCTTTTTTATTTACTATTTTTTCAGCTTTTTTTATAAGCTTATCTACTTCTTCATTTTTATATCCTACAAAATTAAACCCACCTTTTTTACTTGACTCGCTATGCCAAATACTATAAGCATCGGGTTTAAGTCCCAAACTCCAACCCATCAAAACAGCTTCAAAGTTTCTTGGTAGTACTACAGTATTTAAAAATGCCTGCCACTCCATGACTCTTAGGTGCATAATTATTCCTGCCTTTTTAAGCTGATACTGTATAATCTCTGCGGCATAACTACCAGATGAGCCGGCACTTGTTGTAAGAGTAAATTCAAAGGGGTTTGTCTCATCATAACCAAGCTCCTTCATAATCCTTTTCGATTTTTCTATATTCTGTTTTGGGGCTTTAATCTTGTCATTATATGCACCAGTTCCTGGCATAAAAGGACCATTGCAAACCTGTCCATGTCCAAAATACAAAATATCAACTATCTCATCTCTATCTATTGCTAAGCTAATTGCTTCTCTTACTCTTTTATCTCTGAATTTATCTAGCTTAAGATTCATTCCTACATAGCTATAGGAGTGTGCGATATCTTCATATATATTGAATTTTTTTCTAAATTTATCATCTATTTGACGCTCTATTTGAAGTGGTGTTAGATTGCCAACATCAAGTTTTCCTGATTTTAACATCAAAAACTCTGATGATCTGTCTGGTAAAAAATGAAATATTATTCTATCTATCTTTGGCTTGTGTATATAGTAACTAGGGTTGGATTTAAGAGTTATATCAGATGAAACAGAAAAACTAGCAAGTGTATAGGGTCCTGTTCCGATGGGAGAGCGGTTGAATGATGATGTCATCAAATCTTTTTCATCTTTTAAAATATGCTCTGGTAAAATCTCCATCATCCAAGTTTCAAGTGCCTTAAAATAAGGATATTTATATTTTACTACAACCGTATAGTCATCTACAATCTCTACTGATTTTATATGCCTAAAGCTTGATGAGTATGGAGTATATATTTTTGGAGATATTATTGTATTGTAAGTAAAAAGTACATCTTTTGCACTAAATGGAACTCCATCACTCCAAAGAACATTTTTTCTTAACTTAAACTCTAGTGTAACATCATCTATAAATCTATAACTTTCTGCTAAATCTAACTTAATATTTGCATCTTTATCATATGTTATAAGTCCATTAAATATCCATGTTGTAATTTGAGAACTAACAGAATCAGTCGATAGTATTGGGTTTATTCTTGCAGGGCTTGCAGAGATTGACATATGTAGTGTCGAAGCATTTACATGTAGAGATATTAGTAGTATTGTTATAATTATTTTCATATGTTTATTATATCTAAAAAATTGGGCATAAAAAAAGCGTTCCAGGCGGGCAACCGGAACGCTGATTTTTAAAATTTTTAAGTTCTATCTACAAAAAGGAGGTTTTTGTTTTGGTAATGAAAGTATATAGTTTATATTTAAACACTCTTTTAACTATTTATTAACAAAAAGTAAATGAGACTATTTTTATCTTATTTTAACAGCTCTTCTAGCTCATTTAAAGTTTTTTCACTAAACACCCTAATGCCATTGTTTTTCAATACTTTAGTACATATTCCGTCCCCATTTATTAGTGTATGAGTAAATGTTCCGTCATAAATTTGGCCACTACCACAAGATGGGCTACGAAACTTCAAAATAGCATATTTTATACTGTTTTTTTTACAAAGTTCTAAAGTTTTTTTAGCGCCTACTTGAAAAAAGTAAGTTTTATCTTCACCAATTTGATTTATAGCTTTTCCATTAATAATTTCTACAGGAACTCTAGGAGTGGGTAAGCCTCCTTCAACTTCGGGGCACAAAGGTACTAACATATCCAAATCATATAATTTTTTAATAAATTTATTTTCTAAAATTGAGTTGTTGCCACCATCATATTTAACATTTTGTCCAAGAAGACAAGCACTTATGAGAATTTTCATTTTAAGAGGAACAAAGAGAAGTATAAACTTCTCTTTGAGCAGTACAGATAACGATTAACGCTTGCTGAACTGTGGAGATTTTCTTGCTTTCTTTCTACCAAATTTCTTACGCTCAACTGTTCTTGAGTCACGAGTAAGAAGACCAAGAGGCTTAAGAGTTGCTCTAAACTCAGGATCCATAGAAGCTAATGCTTTTGAAATTCCATGTCTTAGTGCTTCTGCTTGTGCTGAATAACCACCACCAAGAGTTGAAGCTTTAACATCAAAGTTAGCTAGTTGTCTAGTAACTTCTAAAGGTTGACGAACTTTCATTTTGATAGTCTCATGACCACCTAACCATCCGTCTAAATCAAGTCCATTAACTATGATGTTACCTGAACCTGGTGCTAACCATACTTTTGCTATTGCACTTTTTCTTTTTCCTGTTGCGTATACTTTTGCCATTATTTATCTCCTGCTACTTGTGCAGTATGAGGATGCTCACTACCTGCATATACTTTTAGTTTTTTAATCATATCTTTTGCAAGATTTGTTTTAGGAAGCATACCACGAACAGCTAGTCTGTAAAGCTTAGCTGGGTTGTTTTCTAACAAGTCTGCAAGCTTATCACTTCTAACACCACCAAAGTATCCAGTATGTCTATAGTACTCTTTTGTATCTAATTTATTTCCACTAAACTCTACTTTTTCTGCATTAATTACGATAACAAAGTCACCGCAATCAACATTTGGAGTAAAGCAAGGCTTGTGTTTACCTCTAAGAAGTGTTGCAACTTCTGTAAGAACTCTACCGAATCTCTTACCAGCAGCATCAACAACGATCCAATCGCGTTGTACTTCGTTAGATTTCATTGATTTAGTCAATTTCATTCTAATCTACCTTAATTTTTATTTGAGGAAGAAGTATAGGTAAATTATACTTAAAGTAAGTTGAATTTTAGCTTTTTATAAGCTTTATCTCTGCTTCTCTTAGATAGACAAGATATGCACTCACTTTTTTACTACTAATTTTACTTAATGCCTTTTTATAAAGTCCTATTTGAGCTAGGTGTGAGTCATTTACATGTAGAGAGCTTTTATAGTCTATGACTACTATCTTATCATCTTTTTCTACTAACAAATCTATCTGTTTTCTTTCGCCGCTGAAGATAAGTGGCTGCTCTTTTGAAAGCTTTGCTCCTTCAACTAAAGATAGAAACTTTTTATCTCTTATGAGCATCTCTACTCTTGCGTAAATACTTTTCAAATTTATCTCGCTCAAAACAACAGAGTATCTGTTACATGTAGAGATAAAAGCTTGGTCTAGTGAAGTGCGTGTAAATTTACTCATCATCTCTAAACAGTGATGCATAGCCAAGCCATAGGTAATTGCAAAGTAATCTGATTCACCTGTTTCATCTTTTTTACTACTTTCTTGTGTTCCGTAGGATTGTAAAGTTTGACTCATGATGTGCAATGATTTTTCTTCACATATAGAACTCTCTTTTAACTCAACTTTGCCCTTTTTTATCTCTTTAAGTTCCAAATGCTCATAAGCACTGCTTTTGTTTTTTGAAACCACTATCAACGAACTTTCTGCTCTTGTAAAAGCTACATAGTGCATATTTAAAACATCTTCTTTTTCTAAAATCTCCTCTTTTGCTTTTGCTTTTGCATACTTTTTGTCTATAAACTCTCTTTGGTTCACTCTTTGGTAGATACCAACTAAATCTATATCTTCATACTCATACAGAAGAGTTCCCCCTCCTCCTCGCTTATTCCCCAGTCTATCAGCTACTATGACATGCTCAAACTCTAAACCTTTTGACTTGTGTATTGTGAGTATTTTTATGCCGTCATTGTCTTCACTCTTTGCATCTTCGCTAAAGCTATCGCATTCAAATAAAAAGCTCTCTATATCATCATATCTACTACTTAGTTCTATCAGTTTTATAATATCCATATCATCTTCAAAAATCTCGTATCTTCTGACTATTGCTATTATAAGTTGCATTGGGGGTTTGTTTAGATTTATCCAGCTTGCATCTAACTCTTCATGCCAATCAAAACCAATAGCGACTAAAAAATTTTGCTTGTAAATCTCATCTTTAAAATAAGCATACTTTAGTAAATCTAAAATAGCCCCTACAATTGGTACACTTATGAGTTTTATGGTCGCTTCTGTTTGGACATTTATGTTTTCTATATTTTCAAGGAGTTTCTCTTTTAGCATTTTTGCATCTCTGTTTTGGTGAGTTAGAATAGCAATATCTTTTGGGCTTACTCCCTCTTCAAGTAAAAACTCTACTTTTTCTAAAACTTTTTCTTCAACATCATCACTAAAACAGACTTCAACAAAACCCTGCTTTTCACTCTTAACTTTTTGTCGCTCGTAGCCTTTTATGGTGTTTTCAAATGTATCATTTACATACTCAACTACATTTATGCTACTTCTATAGTTTGTATCAAGCACCTCTGTTTTAACACCAAACTGCTCTCTTGCATACCTAAAAAGCTCTTTAGCACCACCACGAAAACGATAAATCGACTGCTTTGTATCACCCACAAAAAATAGAGATCTAAACTCTTGTGTACCTACTCCACTAACAACCTCTTCCATAAGTGGGGCTAAAATTTTATACTGCATTATGTTGGTATCTTGAAACTCATCTATAAGGATATGCTCTATCTTGCCATCTAGCCTAAAGTATAAAAATTCTTTTGAAATCTCATCTTTAAGAAGAGTGTAAAGCGCATTGGTAACATCTGCAAAACTTAAAATAGAAAGATCTTTGTTGGCTGAGCGAATAGCAAACTTATATATATAAAACAGTTCACTAAGCTCACCTAGAAGATATTTTTCTCGCTCATTTAAATATGTTACTAATACATCTTTTAATTTTTCAAAAAGCTCACTTATCTCTGGAGTCACATGTTTTTTATACTGCCAATACTCCAAATCATCTTTTGCAATGTACTTCTTTTTCACCACTTCAGATATGTCATTGGCTTCAAAAGTCTTAAGCACTCCCTCTTTAGCACCACCTTTAGCAAACATCTCTTTGAGTGCATTCATGATATCAAGAACCTGCTTTGGGTTTACGCATAGAGCTTTTCTCACCTTTTGCGGGTCAAATTCACTCTCTTTATCATAAAATTCATCGAGTAAATCAAATATATCTGAAAGTTTTTTACTCTCATGTATACTAAACTTCAAAAGGGTATCATACTTTTTCTCTTGCATACAGAGTCTTAAAAACCTCTCTAGTACCTCTACATGTAAGGTATCTGTTTCGATTTTGAAATCTGGCATAAACCCTGCATTTAGTGCAAACTTGCGAAGTATGCGAGCAAAAAAGGAGTCTATAGTAGATATGAGTAAATCTTCACTCAAAAACTGCTCTAATATTTTGCCTTTTCTATTCAAAACCTCTTTGCATGTAAGTCCTACTTGAGAGGCAATTGCCTCTAGCTCACTCCTATTTTCCAAATCTTTTAAAACATCACAAATACGGCTTTTCATCTCTGCGGCTGCTTTGTTTGTAAAGGTAAGAGTGAGTATCTTTGAAGGATTTGCTCCAAGATACAGTAGTGAAATATAGCGGACAGAGAGTGCATAGGTTTTCCCACTTCCTGCACTTGCTTCTAGAGCTAAATATGGTTCAAATTTACTCATTATACCTCCCTCCCACACAACTTAACATAAGGACAGTATAAACAGGTAGTTTTTGACTCGCACTTTTCAAAATTCTTTAGTGGAGTTTCAAGCTCTTTTAAAATCTCATCTAACTTTTGCATCTTCTCTTCAAAAAGACTCTCTTTAACTAATTCTGCTTTTTTTAGGTCATAATAACAAAGACTATCAACCTCTTTTAACTCTTTTGCCAAAAGATAATAAAACTCTAGCTGAAATGTGTTCTCTTTATCTAATGTTCTTATCGTACTTTTTGGGATTTTTCCACTTTTGTAATCTATAACACTTAATCTATTATCTTTTATATCTATGCGATCAATTTGACCCTCTAACTTAAAACCTTTGTACTCCACATGTAAAGACTTTTCAAGAGCATAGACTCTATAACCCTCATCATATCTTTTAGCTTCTAGTGAAGCAAATTTCCTTAAGTGTTCTAACCATATATCAGCATAAAACTGCCATACTAAGCCGTCTTTTTTATTTAGTAGGTATTTTCTTAACTCTATCATCAGTAGATTTTCATCTATAACTTTCATATTTTCTAAAACATAGTGTAGTGCTTCATGCAGTGCATTTCCTATATCTGCAGGACTTAACTCACTATTTGGCACCTCTGCCTCTTTTGATTTTAGTATGTATTTGTAGTAAAACTGCCGTTTACAAGTAAGGATTGTTTTAAGTTTACTTGCACTTAAAACCCCTGCTTTTACATCATAACTTCCTTCAAGTTCAATAGGATCATACCTTTTAGGAATACAACTACTTTTGAATAATGGCTTAAAGTATGAAGTTTCATCGACCAAGTTACTTGCATACAATCCAAGCTCATCTAAAAATCTTGAGCCCATACTTAAATCATTTTTAACATAACTTATAGCTACATTTTTTGCGCCACTGATTAGACTAAAGTAAAAATAGCGTTGTAAGTTTTCCCTGTCATTTCTATTTGGTAGTCCTGCATGTGTTCTAATTGTTGAGCTTAAAAACATATCTTTTTGGCTTCTCTTTGGTACAAACTCGTCTGAAAAATCTACAATAATAACACCATCATAACTCATACCACGACTCTCCAAAGCACCCATAACAGTTACTTTTCCACCCATAACATCATCTTTGCTTCTTTTTGATAGTCTATTTATAAATAGTTTTATTGCTTTATGTAGTTCAATTTTTTCTAAATTCTCAAGTAGATTTCGAAACTTAAAAAGCTCCTCATCATAAATATCATCTTGTTTATCATTTTTTAGTAGTTCACATATCTCATTTGAGCTAAGAGTTTTTCTCCATTGTTTTTGAAATTTATCTATTGTATTTTGCTCAATTTTAAGTCTACTTGCTCTATATTTTGACTCTTCATCTCTGTGTCTTATGCACTTATCTATTGCATCTAATATTTTATATAGTTCACTTTTAGTATAGCTTTCACCCATTGCAAAGTTTAAGTTTTTAAAACTATCATACACTTTTAAAGTAGATGCAAAACTTTCATCTGGTACTATTACCACTATATTTTCTGGCGTAATTCCGCTTTTTACAAACTCTTCTATCTTTTCATAAACAAATGATGCTTGAAGTGATCTTGTACTAAAACTTTTAATATCACTTCTAATTTTTTTTGCATGAATATCTTTTATACTTTCTATAGAGTTTTTACTTAAATTTAAAACATATGATTTACCTTCACATAAGATAAATCCCAACTCTTTAAAAATTTCTATATTCTTTCTGTTATATTTTGTTACATGTAGTGATATTTTAAACTCTGTAATTTTTGCTACTTCTAAAAAAATATTAATTTCGAACTGGTTTAAGAAACCTTCTAGGTGGAGCATAAAACCATCATTTGACTTTAAATATTCTTTATTTATTTTGTAAACTTCTGGTAGAGTTATCTTATCATATAAGTTTCTTTTTGATAGTAAAGTTTTATAGTTTAGTTGTAACTCCTTTAAGATGCTAAGATGCTCGTCAAACTGAGCATAGGTATCTGCTAACTCTAACTCCTCAATCTTTACATTTTCTAAAGCCAACTCTTCAAAAAAACGAAAAATATAAGCAGAGTTTTTTATAAAACTCAAAAATTCTCTATCTATTTTAAGTGCATTAAAATTTTTAAACTTAGAAGCCTCTTGCATAAGTAAGACTCTAGTATCTTCATCGGCTTCACTCATGGTAGGAACAATTACTACTTTTGATTCAAACTCTGCTATGCCCATAGCCTTAGGCACAATTGTATCTCTATCTAAAAAGTGAGAATAAAACTCTCTAACACATCTTGAAGTTGGGAAAATTTCTATCATCTAAAAGCCTTACTTTTCTAATTATATCGAATTACACAATAGACTTTGCTAAAGTGATCTTATTATTAAAGTTAGACTATTTTGTTGCATTAACTTCATAATGATTGAAGCTACTTTTATCTCCGATTTTAATTTTAGTTAGTACCTGCCATCTACCTGGTTTTTCAACTTTTATCCCACTAAAAGTATATATACCATTAAGTGCAGAGTCAAGTTTAAACTCTTGATTAAACTCATTTGTTTCTGGTCTAGATATAACAAGCTGAATTTGTGCATCATTTACTAGATTTTTACTGTTAATATTCTCTATGCTCATACTAAAGCTATTCTCTTTACCCATAGTAAATCTTTTAGTCTTATAAGCCAAAGAAAAATTCTCTTCAAACTCTTTTTGATCTGCTAAAATTTGATTAATATTTTCATCTACTTGCTGATATTTTTCAAGATAGAAACTATCCATTTGAACAGGGTTGTCCATTGCAATTTTAACAACCATTGCACATGCAAAGACCATAAAACACAGCACAGCAACAATTGCATGTGGCCAATAATTTCTCTCTTTTTTAACCGAATTAGTCATTTTTTGTACTCACTTTTCTATAAAAATATCTAGCAAACAAAACTAGTAAAAATCCATATATACCAATCTTTAAATAGTGATATATATCTCTATTTACATTACCCAATGCACCTTTAAGTACAACACCTTTAGATGCTGCAATTTGTTCTACAATATCTGCATACCCGTTAAGTGCAGCAGCATTGTACTTATCATTCTCTTTTTTTACAGCTAAAATAGGTATTATTGTCCCACTCCATGGAAATGGACTTAATATTGCATCTTTATCAAAGTTATCCTCTAAACCTTCTGAAAAAACAATATCAACTTGCTCTTCATTCTTTGCTAAAGTTAACAAAACATATGGTTTTTTAAGAGTAGATGCAAGCTCATTTTCATATTTGCTAATTGATTTTTTCTCTAGTGATGCTGGTAAAGATATATACACTCCAATACCGGAGTTATCATATAATTCAGATCCCAAGCTTTCAATTTTTTGTACAACTTTATCATTAATTATATTATCATTAACTAGAACATATTCTGCACTAGCTACAATAGGAATTAAAAAAGCACAGAGTATTAAAACTCTGCGCCCTGTATTTACCAATATATTTGACATGTTAGCCAATAAATAGGTGATTTGGAGTAAGAACAGCCCATGCTGCAACTGCCGCCATGATTATGAGACCTAATGTGATTATTTTATCCATTACTCTCTCCTATCTTTTTATCAAATTAGAATTTGCAGTATCATTCATCTTGATAGCCTGAGGAGTTGTTATCTCGTAAGGCTTATTTGCAACTTCTTGTTGAGCACTAATGCCCCAAACAGTCAATCCAGCAAGTATACTCAAAAGAAGTACTGTTGCTATCAACATTCCTGTAATCCCATGCAATCCAAAGACATTTCTATTTGTATTTTCCATAACCGTCCTTATTGAGTCAATGAGTTAACATACTTGCCTACAGCAAGTTTTTGTATATCAGTTAAACGACCATCATTAAATGAAGGCATTGTTCCAATCACTCCCTTTTTACCGTGGTTCAATACACTTGCAACGAACTCAGGCTTACCATAAGATGCGATATCAGGAGCACTTCCTCCCATACCCTTTCCATCTTCTCCGTGACATCCAGCACAAGTTGCCCATAGAGCTTCACCTGTTGCTACTAAATCAGAGTTTTTAGTCCCTGTTTTACTAACTTTTTCAGTCATATATGCTGCTACTGCTTTTGCACTATTTTCATCGAGCAGTCCAGCAGGCATTTCACCTAATGGAAAATTCATTCCCTTAGAACCATTTAAAATTGTATGAACAATTGCCTCTTCTGTACCCCAAGAAGTTAAATCTGTAGCCTTGCCATTAATACCATCACCTGTAATTCCATGACACGGTGCACACTGTACTAAAAATACACCTTCACCCATACCTTGAAGTGTTTCTGCATCTGGATTTGCCCATTTGCTCTCAAACTTAGTATTATAAGCTGCAACTTCTTCGTTATACTCACCAATCTGCGAATAACCATTTAGTGGGTATCCTGCAAGAAAATACCACAATGCCCATACCATAGTACCTAAAAATGAAAGTGCCCAGCCAACTGGAAGAGGATTTTTATACTCTCCAATTCCATCCCAGTTTTCATCTGCAAGCTCACCCGTACTTTTGTCAGTTTTCATCTGTTTAATGTATTTTCCAACAACAAAAACAGTTATAACGATAATCGCGGCAGCTCCTAAAAGCCCCAATAAATTTACATTATCATTTAGCCAATTCATCTATTGCTCCTCTTTATCTTTCTTTGTCGGTTCAACTTTCTCAATAGGAGAGCTTTCCAAACTATCATCTAATGCCATTTTTGCATACTTTTCATAATCTTTACCGCCCTTCTTCTTTGAAGTATAAAGATGATATATATACCCATAAAAAATCAGTGCAAAAAAAACACTTGCAAAAGCATATCCGTAAGCTTGTAACTCTCTAATTGATTCCATATCCACGATTTTGCCTTTATTTTAAGCTATTTAAATATGCGATTAACGCAACGATTTCTTTAATCTCACCCTTAGCATATGCCTCTTTAACTGTAGGATTTTTCATATTATCTACAATCTCTTTTGCCTCTTCAAGAGCCAGCTTTTGTGCCTCTTCAAAAGAGCCAAGTTTTGGCATATCTTTCTCATCGTAAGGTACATTAAATACTTTCTTTACTGTAACTGCCTCAGCATATGCTGTCTCAATATTTGCCTTGTTATTAAACATATGTCCATATTTCGGCATAATTGATCCAGGTACCACACTTGCAGGATCTAGCATATGATTCTCGAGCCAGTCAGTTGTTCTGTAGTTTCCTACTCTCATTAAGTCTGGACCAGTTCGCTTTGAACCCCAAAGAAATGGTCTATCATATGCATATTCTCCACTTAAAGAGTACATACCATAACGGTCTGTTTCAGACTTAAATGGACGAATCAGCTGTGAATGACATGCATTACAACTATCTTTTATATACGCATGGCGACCTGCTAGTTGCAATACAGTATAAGGTTTTGTACCTACTACTGGTCTTGCACTGTTCATAAAATCTGGTAGTATTGTTATCAATCCCGCATAAGCAATAACCAAAAATACTCCTACTGCAAAAAAGAATGGATTTTTTTCTAACCAATGAAACATATTACTCTCCTCCTTTTAAGCTGCCATAGGTGAAGCGCTACGAGGTTCTTCCTCAATCACTCTACCTGCAGTTATTGTTTTGTAAAAATTGTATGCGAACATAATAAAGCCAGCTAAGTATAACAATCCACCAACACCTCTAATAGTATAGTAAGGATGTAGCACATTTACAGTATCTATAAATGAGTAAGCTAAGTTACCATACTGGTCTGTTGCTCTCCACATCATACCTTGTGTAATACCAGCAATCCACATACTTGAAAAATAAAGCACTATACCTGTTGTTTGAATCCAAAATTGTGATTCCATCAGCTTTTTACTATATAACTCTTTTTTAAACATTCTAGGTGTCATATGAAGAAGTGCTGCAATGATCATAAATCCAACCCATCCTAGAGTACCATCATGAACATGACCTGGAATCCAATCTGTAAAGTGTGCTAGTGCATTTACTGACTTGATAGCCTGAATAGGTCCCTCAAGTGTGGAGAACATATAAAATGTTGAAGCTAGAACCATAAATTTGATAAGTGGATTCTCTTTTAGTTGTTGCCACTCACCTTTCATAGTAAGAAGCATATTAATCGCACTACCCCATGAAGGTAAAATCAATACTATTGAAAATATAGAACCCATTGTCTGAACCCAATCAGGAACAGTTGAGTAAAGAAGATGGTGTCCACCTGCCCAAAGATAAACAAACATTAATCCCCAGAAACTTAAAAGTGAAAGTTTATAAGAAAATATCGGCTGACCTGATTCTTTCGGTAAAAAGTAGTAAATCATTGCTATAATAGGAACTGTAAAAACAAATGCAACAGCATTGTGTCCATACCACCATTGAACCATAGCGTCATTGGTTCCTGCATACATACTTACAGAGTGCCACCAGTCACCATATCCACCAGAAGCGAAATATGTTGGTACTTCCATATTGTTAAACAAGTAAAGCATAGCCACACCAAGAAATGTTGCTATGTAATACCAAACCGATATATAAAGAGTCTTCTCTCTTCTGATCCCAATAAGACCAAAAATACTCATACCCCACATAACCCAAATGACTACAATACCGATGTCAATTGGCCACTCAAACTCAGCATACTCTTTTGAAGTTGTTATACCTAAAAGAAGTGAAACCACAACAGCTGCCACAACCAATAGATACAATACAAAATGTATTTTACCCAAAGCCATTAAAAATGGTGATTCTGCCATCGAAACCTTTAGTACCCTTTGCCCAACATAGTACCATGTGGAAAATATACCACTTACCAAAAAACCAAATATAACTGAATCAGTATGAAGTGGTCTAAGTCTTCCAAATGTACCATACTCACCAGCTAAATTGTTTAGCTCTGGATAGGCCATTTGAAAAGCTATCAAAACACCAATCAACATGCCAACTATACCAAGTATAATTGTAGCAAATGCAAAAAGCTTTGCAACTGAATAGTCATAGTTAATCATACTACTAGACTGCATCAATTCCTCCTATTTGTAATTTATGTCACTAAAATATCACATAATTGCCGGAATTATAGTCTAATTTCCATATATAAGAGCTTAATGAGATTAATTTAGTGTTAAATTGTTATGGTTAAGTAGTTTTTAAGAAGGGAGTTTACATGCTCTACATGTAAACTTATAACTTAGCTATATATCGCTATTTATCTTGTAGCCAAGTCCTGGAATATTTTTAATAAATTCTTTGCCTGTTTTTTCACGGACTCTTTTAATAAATGTCCTAATTGCAGCATCTGTAACGTTCTTATTGGTCCACACATATTTTTTAATCTCTTCGTGAAGTACAAAAACTCCCAAGTTTCTTACTAAAATAGAGATGAAAAGAAGCTCTTTTTTCGTTAGTGGAATTATCTCTGTATTTTTGATAAGAACCTTTTTATTTTTATCAAATTGATAGCCTCCACCCAATTCTATAATTTTATCTACGGAGAGTAGTTCGTCTGCTAGAAGATTTATACTTAACATCAACTCATCAGGATCAATTGGTTTTATTAGATATTTATCAATTCCAACATCTATTGCCTTTAAAAGCCTATCCTTTTCACTAAATGCACTTAATACTATAATTGGCGTTTCTCGTGATATTTCCTTAATACCTTTTGCCATTTCTAATCCATCTTTGATTGGCATTAATATATCTGTAATTACCAAATCTGGCTTAAATTTTTTGAATTTTTTCAGTCCATCATCGCCATCAATTGCTACTATAAATTTACCAAATTCATCTCCAATTGCACTCATCAATGCATTTCGTAACTCTTTTTCATCTTCTACAAATAGAACCGTTAGACTATCTAGCTTACCCATCACATCTCTCCTTTTCTTTGCATACCAAAACTTTAATCAAAAAGCACACACCACTATCTACATTTTCAACTGTTATTGTCCCATGCATACTGTTTTGTATTATCATTCTACTCATATATAGTCCTAAACCAGTCCCAATACTAGCATGTTTTGTAGTAAAATATGGCTCAAATATCTTGTCAATTATATCTTTATCTATGCCACCTGCGTTGTCTCTAAAACTTATAATAGCATAATTATCATCAAACTTTCTAATTTCTAAATTTATCACTCTATTGTCTGTTTTTTGTTGAATAAATGCATCTTTTGAATTATTTATCATATTGATAAGCACCTGAGAAAACTCACTCATATAACCTTTTATACAAATATTATCTTGAATTTTAACTTTCAACTCAATCTCATGACGCTGTAAAGTACTTTGGACTACAAGCATTGCATCATCCAATGAACTTTTTATTGAAAATGCTTCACTTGGTCTATGAGGGTTAAAAAAGTTTCTAAAGTCCTCTATGGTTTCGCTCATTTTTTTTATAACTTTTTTAGCCCCATCATAACTTTCATAAAAATCTATTTCGCTCTTTGTTACATGTTTTTTATATATTTTCTTCATTTTATAAAGAATTATTCCAAGTTCACTAAGAGGTTGCCTCCACTGGTGTGCAATATTTCCTATCATCTCTCCCATTGAAGCAAGTCTTGCTTGTTGAAAAAGAACTCTATCTTTATCTCTGTTTTTTTCAACCTCTTCTTGTACTCTTTTTTCTAGTGTTGCATTTAGCTCTCTAAGCTCTTTTGTCTGCTGAACTACTCTATCTTCTAAAGTTGAGTTTAAATTTTCTAACTCTTCCTCTTTTTGTTGCAAACTTTTTGTTAAAAATACATTTCTAGTTATGTCATATCTTATTGCAATAAACTCATCAATATTATCATCTTCATCTAATATAGGTATAACTGTTGTATTTACATAAAATGTAGTTCCATCTTTTGCTAAATTTTTAACTGTAGAAATATATGTTTTTTTAGATTTAATAGTGTCCCAAAGCTTCTTAAATACCTCTTGTGGAACATCTGGGTGTCTTATAATATTATGGTTTTTACCTATAAGTTCATCTTTGCTATAACCAGAAATTTTACAAAACTCATCATTTACAAAAGTAATTACACCATCTAAATCAGTCTTTGATACAATATTGCTCTGTTCAATTGCTCTTTTATATTCCGCTAAGCGCATTAAACTCTTTTCGCAAACTCTTCAAAAATATATTTGCTGTCATGTGGTCCAGGGCTAGCTTCTGGATGGTGCTGAACTGAAAAAATCGGCTGCCCAATATACTCTAATCCTTCAATTGTATTGTCAAATAGATTAATATGAGTAACTTTAGCTATACTACAAATAGAGTCTGGTACATTGTAATTATGATTTTGTGCCGTTATCTCTACAACATTTGATTTTTGATTTTTTACAGGATGATTTCCACCATGCTGTCCAAATTTTAACTTATATGTTGGATGTCCTTGTGCAATTGAGAGTAGTTGATGCCCAAGACAAATTGCAAACATTGGTATATTTGCACCAATAAGCTTCTTTATCTTAGAACACTCATCTTTAAGTATTAGAGGATCACCTGGTCCATTAGACAAAAATACAGCACTAATCTCTTTTGAGTTATACTGTTTTATTAGATGCTCAACATCAAAATTATATGGAACAACTTCAACTTCAAATCCAACTTCAGCCAACTCATTTAAGATGTTTCTTTTTACCCCAAAGTCAATTGCAACTATTTTTTTACCGAGACTATTTAGTGCAGTTTTATACTCTAATTTCTCATCATCCCAAGCAGCACTTTGGTGTGTATATCTCTCTTTGGTACTAACTTCTTTAATATAATTTATATCTTCTATACGAGGTGTATTTTGAAGTATTTTTTTAAGTTCATCTTTATTGCTCACTTTTGTTGAAGCAATCATCATTTGAGGACCATTATCTCTGATTGTTTTAGTAAGATATCTTGTATCAATATCACAAATACCAAGGCTTTCATGAGTGTTTAAAAATTCACTAAGCGTATTGGTTGAGCGAAAATTAGATGGCTCTTCATTGAAGTTTCGAACAAACATACCACTTGCATGCACTGTTTTACTCTCCATATCTTCATCATTTGTTCCAACTATGCCTATTTCTGGCATGGTAAAAACTACGAACTGACCAGCATAGCTTGGATCACTCATAATTTCTTGATATCCGCTCATAGAGGTATTGAAAACTATTTCACCTACTTTTGTACCATCATACCCAAAGCTTTTCGCCTCAAGATAGATACCACTTTCAAGGTATATCCAAATAGGCTTTAGACTCATAGCAATAATCCTTTTTTTCTTAATTCTTCTTCATAAAGTCTTTCAAAAACTAAATCATACTCAGGGCTTCCTGGTACCAATTTTCTTTTATAATTTGTAATTTTTTCTGCCACCGCTTCTTCTACATCTTCGAAACTCTCAATATAACTCTCCATTGCAGTATATATAATATTTTTAATACGATTATCTGCAACACTATACTCAATAAAACCATCTTTCCAGATTTTTTCCATAATCCTATGAGCTAAATCACTATATCTATCTTCATATGAGAGTACAACTTTATACTCTTTTGCCAATTTTTTCTTTATCAACCAAAACATATTTCGTCTATCTACTTGCATAAACTCCATATCATCTTCATTTTCATCAAGTATCTCAGCAACTCTCTCTTCTAGTGCCATCTCTTTGTTTATATCTTCTTCTATTAACTCTTGAGATATTTTTACAACAGGTTCTAGTCCACTTTGAAGTGTAACTAAACCACTGTTTAGTAAATCTATAGCGATTTTATTTGCAATATATGGTGCGTGTGGTAATCTGATTTTCATCTATGCAGACCTTAGTTTATAATTTTGGCTATTTTATCTAAAGTAAGGTAAATATCTGCTTTGTCACAAAAAAGTTGTTTACATGTAGAGATTTATGTTTTGAGTATGAGTGCTACTCCTGCCCCTGTCATAATGCTTCCTGCAAATCTATTCATAGCAGTTTGAGTTTTTGGTTTCTTTATGGTGTCTTTTACTTTTGCTGAAAAATAGGCATAACTAGATATAACAATAGTAAGTAAAATAACTACTATACAAGATATTATAACTATGCTCTTGGTATCTAAGTTTTCAAGATTTACAAATGTAGGCAAAAATCCTAGGTAAAAAAGTATCACTTTAGGATTACTAATGCAAATTAATAATCCAGCCATAAAATCTTTTAAAAATGATTTGCTTTTATATGATTTGATGGCTTGATGGCTTGGAGTAGAAAAAAATATTTTTACACCAATATAGACAAGATACCCTCCGCCTATATATTTGACAATTGTAAAAATATCACCCATTATAGTAGCTATCGCACTAAGTCCAAAAACAGCTACTAAAAAATAAATAAGATCTCCCAAAACCATACCCATACCCAATGCAAAGGCATGAGAAAAACCAGAACCAAGTCCTCTTGCCATAACAGCAACAGTGCCAGGACCAGGTGTCGCCATTAAGACAAAAAGGGTGCTGCTAAAAATCAAATATGATGTGAAATCCATCTATTACCAAACAACGGTATCATTTGAGCCTACTTTGCCTATAGTAGTTTCACCTTCCCATATAGCAAGTCCTGTATCTAGTTGTGTCATTGTTAATTGAATGTAGTATTCAACAAGTTGATTTTTACTATCTGCTTTTGCCGTTCTTTGGATTATCTTGCCACTTAGTGACATATCTGGTGCATAAATAGTACCTTTTTTTGCTATTGTACTTTGCTTAAATTCATCGTCTGCTCTAAGTCGTCTGACCTCTTTTGTCATCTCATCTTCAGGACCACCTGCTGCAACTGCAGTCGTCATAATAGCCTTTCCTGATTTCAAAAGTGCAATTCTGATTTTTTTGGTTAACATCGCTGTGTCTATTCTTTGAGTAGTATCATTTACCACTCTTCCCATAGCAACAACATATCTTCCACCATCTCTCTTTTGCATAACACCACTTTGCAATAAATCTTTAATCGCAGCATTTGCTGCTTTTTCAAAATCTCTTCTATCTAGTCCCATAGTTATAGGCTTATCGGCACTTTTTACATACTGTGGCTTAGTAGCACATCCTGTAAATAGAATCGTAGCAAATAAAATTACCATTGTCATTATCAGTTTCATCTCTTCCCTTTTATTGTTCTATGCACCCTTATAATTCCTCTTTTAGAGGATTTAATATATATAAGAGCATCTTTGTTTCTATCAACCATTACTGTTGAAAGTACTCTGTTTTTGTCATCTTTTATTATAACATTATTTGTTTTTAACTCAAACCTTACAACCTGAAAGTTTTTAGGCAGTGCGGTCCAGCTTCTTACATCTGCTCTATTTGTAAGCCCTTGGTAGATGGCCCCTACTAATCCTCCAATAGCTCCACCACTTCTGTTAAGTTCATATTGAGTATATGTTTTCATTATAAGATTCAAAGTTGCCTCAAAAGCAATTTGTGGAAATCTTTTTTCAAATTCTGCTTCAATAATATTATCCATATTTGCAACAATTTTACTCTTTTTGTTCTCAACTTCAATGTAGTTATAAGAGCTACTTCTAGGACTTAAAGTTGGCAAAGATAGACCAGCATAGTAAACTTTATTTGTAAATATAAAAAGAGGTATATTTATATTTTTTTCTATCTTTACCATACTCTTTCCATTTTCATATATGACCCAAGCATAATGAGTTTTTCGTTTTTCAAATCCACTTAACTTATCGGCCAATTTAAAGTCTTCTTCAATTTGTGTATTATTAGGTTCCATAGACATTGCATCTCTTAGCAAATCTTTTGCTTTATTGTAATCGCCATCAAATAGAAAAAAGAGTCCACTCATATATGTCGTAAATGGATTCACAAAGTCAGGATAAGCTTTGTAACTGTTAAAAAGCTCTCTATAGCTGTCATAAATCGCCTTTTGTGTGTATCTATTTTGTGCTACTTGATAATTTTGATTGGCTCTTTGTTTGCTTTTTAGTTGTGTAATTTCATTAGAAAAATACTCTTTTGCCCTTCTTTGTCTGTCTATTGCTCGGTTAAACTCTACTCTTGCATCTTCAAAATTGTCTAATGCCATAAAATTTAGCCCTTTATATATGTTGAGCATTATTTTTTCATACATACTGCCTTGATAGCTGTTAATATTGTTATTTACCAAAATTGAGTTTGTACTATTTCCTACTTTTTCTGCAGTTGACTGCAGGTCTACATCGCTTTTGTAAAGACCTTCTGCTAAATCGAAAAGGTTATTACTTTTGTTGTAGTCATAACAATTTCTACTAAATGATCCGCCTTGAGAAGCCCACAAAATCAAATCATCTTTATCTTCAATTTTTTTATCTATGAAACTATAATCACAACTACCTGAGTTGAGTGTTTTATCAAATTCTACAAGCAGTTCTCTATGACCTGTTAAGGCGACACAGCCTGTAAAAAAAACTGCTCCAAATAGTAGAATAAAAATATTACTTAAACGGAGGTCCAAGAACTAATCTTTGTGTAATTTCTGAAGCTTTTTTTGGATCCATTTTAGCCATAATCTTTGATACTTTTTTAGCTTGCAAGGTAAATAATACTGCTGCAGACTTATCTACACTCATTTCCATAAGAATTCCTGCTGCGGCTGAATCCTTCATCTTTGAGTAAGTTTCACTTATCTTGCTATTCTTTTTGCCATCTATCTCCTCAAGAAGTTTTTTATTCTCCTCAAGAAGTTTTTTTATGTTTTCTTCTTTTTGGGCTATCTCTCTTTTTGTAGCATTAAGATCCAATCTTTGCTGTTTAAGTTGTGCTTTTTGTTTATCAAACAGAGCATTTGTGGCGGCTTGAAGAGCTTCGAAAGATTGTCTAGCTTCATCTATCTTTTCTACCTCTTTTAAAAGCTCAGATTTTCTCTGCTCAAAAACTTGTGTACAATCAACAGTCTGTGCAAAAAGTGCTGTAAAAAATATAAATACTATAACTAAGACTCTCACTTTTGCTCCTTATTTACAAATAAAATATTTGATATCTCATCCATATCTAAACTCTCTGTTTTTTTAATCTTCTTCATCCACTCTTGAAAATCCTGTTCTTCAAGATATTTTATCTTCTCAAATTCAGTATTAACTCTTTTATACTTATCTCTTAGTTGCTCTATCTCTTGCTCTTTTATTGCAAGCCTGCCTTGAAGTTCATCTTTTTCTTTTCGTATTATAGCCAATCTTTCACGAACCATGTTCATCATAGCAATATTTCCACTTGTAGGAGTAACCGTTTCATCAATCTCTCTACATGTAGAGCTTATTTTTTGTTCAAGCTCATGCCTCTCAAATCTAGCTTTAGCAAGTCTATTTTCAACCATGTCACGCTGTTGTTTGCGTACCTTTACTATGGGTGTAAACTTGCTATTCATTTAATTTTCTCCTTTAACTTGAACAAAATCCAAATTAAATTCCTCTCACTAAAGCACGAAGCTTACTTCTGTATTTGATAATAATTTTCTCCTTTACAAAACTATCGTATCGTTTCTATCTGGACTTGTTGAGATAATACCTACTTTTGTATTGGTTAGCTCTTCGATTCTTGTTATGTAGTCTTTTGCACCTTGTGGTAACTTGTCAAATTCATTTATACCCTCAACCGTATCCCAGCCTTTTATATCTTCGTAAATTGGTTTTACATTTTCTAAATCACTTGGAACATAGTCTATTCTCTTGCCTTTGTACTCGTATGCTACACATATTTTTATAGTTTCAAATCCATCAAGAACATCAAGCTTCATAAGAGCAAATTGATCGCATCCATTTAGTCTTGAAGAGTGCTTCACTATAACAGCATCAAACCAACCACATCTTCTTCCTCTTCCTGTCGTAGTTCCTACCTCTTTTCCAACATTTGCCAAAGTTTCACCAACATCTCCAAAATCCTCCGTTGGAAATGGTCCATGACCAACTCTTGTAGTATAGGCTTTCACAATTCCTGTTACTTCGCCTATGTCTTTTGGGCTTATTCCAAGACCTGTACATGCTCCTGCACTTACTGTTGAAGAGCTTGTAACATATGGATAAGTTCCATGGTCTATATCTAAAAGAGTTCCTTGAGCACCTTCTAGAAGTATTTTTTTATTGCTATCAAGTGCATCCCAAACCATCTTAGTTGTATTGGCTATAAATGGTGCAAGCACTTTTTTATACTCTTTGAGTTGCGTTAAAAGTTCATCTTTACTAGGCGTCTTAACACCAAGTGCTTCATAAAGAGGTCTGTTTTGAGCAAATTCTACCATGATTGAATCGCAAAGTTTAGTTTCATCTAAAAGCTCTCCTACACGGTGCCCTACTCTATTTATCTTGTCCGCATATGCAGGTCCAATTCCTTTGCCTGTAGTTCCTATGGCTTTATCACCTTTGAGCTTTTCACGAGCAATATCCACTAGTGAATGATATGGAAGATTTAGATGGGCTTTATCGCTTATAAAAAGACGCCCTTCAAGGCTCTCATTGAACTGCTCCATCTCTTTTATAAGAGATTGTGGAGCCAAAACTACACCATTGCCTATGATATTAATAGCATCTTTATTTAAAACACCAGAAGGGACCAAATGAAGAGCATATCGAACTCCATCTACCCAAATAGTATGTCCAGCATTGTGTCCACCTTGACTTCTACAAACCATATCATACTTTTGTGCAAGCATATCTACTATCTTGCCTTTTCCTTCATCACCCCACTGTATTCCTACTATCAAATCTGCTTTGTTAGCCATTTTCATTCCTAATAATTGTTTCTATTAATGCATCTGTATAAAGACCAAAACCTGTTGATTCTATGCCTTCACTTTTATAACTTCCACCTTTTGCCAATGTACTATTTTTTTCAATAAATCGAAAAAATAGTTCATCATAGTATCTCATATTTACATAGTAAAGTGGTGAAAAATACACATTCTTATACTCTAATTTTTCATAAAGAGATTTCATTTTTTCTAGTTCTTTTTTGATATTTTGTGGAACTACTTCTATGACAGAATCAATATCTTCTGGATTTTGCAGGCATGCTAGTTTTTCAAGCCAATCTATATCTAATGAAAGTATCTTTTGAAGTTCCGCTCTTTCAAATACACTTAAATCTAGACCTAACTCATCAGCTATCATTTTTGGGATTTTAATATTGCTTATATGGACTAAAGGAAGTAGGTTAAACTTTTTAAAAACCTCTCCACAAAGCCCTATGCTTGAGCTTAAATCACTATTGCCAATAAACTCTGCACCAATCTGATTGACTTCTAAACTTGGGTATCTAAATACTGGTTGTATATAGAACCATTTGTTCTGCTTCGTGCTTCTTCCAAGTCTTTTTGTCATTAGTCTTACAACATCTAGAGTACTATCTGCTCTAAGTGATACTAAGTTATTTTGTCTATCTGAAAAACGAATAATCTCTTTTTCATTTAAACTTTTATGCTGATGATAAGAGAAAAAAGGAGTTACAATCTCATCAAATCCTGCATCTTCAAGTAGCTCACTTGCTTTTGCTTCTATATCTCTTTTTAACTTTGCACTTTTTCCAAAGTACAGTCTACTTCCTGTTGGTATTTCATGTTCGTCTATCATTTTATTGTCCCCTTTAACTCGAACAAGTCCGAGATAAATTCCTCGCGACTAAAGCTTATGCTTTGCATAGAATATTTCATATTATTGTCCCCTTTAACTCGAACAAGTCCGAGATAAATTCCTCGCGACTAAAGCTTATGCTTTGCATAGAATATTTCATATTATTGTCCCCTTTAACTCGAACAAGTCCGAGATAAATTCCTCGCGA
>JALSME010000026.1 GCA_026987955.1 Sulfurospirillum sp. | reverse complement strand
TTATTGTCCCCTTTAACTCGAACAAGTCCGAGATAAATTCCTCGCGACTAAAGCTTATGCTTTGCATAGAATATTTCATATTATTGTCCCCTTTAACTCGAACAAGTCCGAGATAAATTCCTCGCGACTAAAGCTTATGCTTTGCATAGAGTGTTTCATTTTGTTATCTCTTTTGTAAAGACTGCATTTGCAGTTCCATCATATGGTCGTCTTCCTATCTCTTCAAGTGCCATTTCGATTGCATTTAGTGTCCATGCTGTTTCATAGTCATGAACTAAACCCATATGGTTTATCCTAAAAAGTGTAGTTTTAACATGGTCTTGTCCGCCTGCTATATTTACTCTATATTTTGTTTTTAAAATCTTTCTTATTTTTGCTGCATCCTCATCATAAACAGCACTCATAGCATCTGCTGGTGATTTTGGAAAGATTTTTAAACCTAATGCTTCGAGTGCTCTCTTTGTTGCAAATGAGCGCTTTTTTGTATCGCTATAAAGTTTGTCAAAACCATCAGCATGTAGTTTCTCTAGCATTGCTTTAAGCCCAATTATAAGAGTAGTTGCCGCTGTATATGCCGTTGTATTCTTTTTTTGTGCTTTAAGTTCAGTTTTTAAGTTCAAGTAGTAGCCTACTCCACTTTTTTCTATAATTTCTACAGCCTGATTACTTAACCCAATCAAAGCAAGCCCAGGAGGGAGCATTAAAGCCTTTTGACTTCCACTTATGAGTGCATCAATATTTGCTGTATCTACTTTTTCAACACCAACTGCTGTAATACCATCAGCTATAACCATGATATTTGGTCGTATCTTTTTTATCTCTTTTGCTATATCTTCAACAGGATGACGAAGTCCGCCTGCACTCTCACAAACTTGGATAAAAACTGCATCTATCTTGTCATCGTTTTTAACTGTATCTACTACATCTTCAACACTTGCAGGTGTATCCCAATCTTGTTTTAACTCAGTATAATCTTTTCCGTAAGATTCACAAATTTTACCAAATCTCTCGCCAAACTTGCCGGAGTTAATCGTAAGTGCTTTAGCATGACATAGATTTAAGACACATGCTTCCATAGCCCCTGTGCCACTACTTGCTAGCATAAGAACCTCTGGCATATTAAAAAGCTCTTTTAAAAGCACTCTTGTCTTACCAAAAATTTCTTCAAATTCTGGAGTTCTGTGGTGAATTGTTGGCTCACTCATTGCCATGCGTATATCTTCAGGGACTGGTGTCGGTCCAGGAGTAAGAAGTAACATATATAACCCTATAATAAATTTTTAGACTTATTTTATCTAAAAATAACTTAGAGGTGCCCTTAGAGCTCTTCTACTCTATTTTTACCATTTTGTTTTGCAACATATAGTGCATCATCTGCTATCTTGTAAATATCATCACAATCATGTTTATCTTGTGGTTTTACAATATGTACTCCAATTGATACAGTTACAAAAGGTGAGACACTATTTTCACTATGAGCTATTTTTAATCTCTCTATATTTTTACATATTTTATTAGCCACTACTAAAGCATTTTCTTTTTTATTTAGTTGATAAAGCACTCCAAACTCTTCGCCTCCGAGTCTAAAGACATAGTCATCTGGTCTTTTTAAGGAGCTTTTAAAGGATTGGGCAACCGACTTTAAAACCTCATCACCTGCTTGATGCCCATAGGTATCATTGTAACTTTTAAAGTTATCAATATCTATCATAGTAAGAGCTAAATACTTGTTGTTTCTTTTTGATATTTTTATCTGCTGCGGAAATATAGTATCAAAGTACCTTCTATTGAAAATATTAGTTAAACTATCGATTTTTATAGTCTCTTCTAAATTAGCCTGTATTTTATGAAGTCTTTTTATTGTATTATCGATAGAGTATTCATATGCAAATGCTATAATTGTTAAGGTTATTGATATACTAATAAATCTTACATAACCACTAGATGTTATAGCTTCGCCTATATATTTATACATCAATACAAAAATAGCTATATTAAATAAAAAGGAATAAATAAGTCCTCTTTTATAACCAAATATAATTATTATAAATTTTGTAGCAATAAAAGACCATGCGAAAACTAAACCCATTCCATTGTTTGCATAAATAAGAATAAAAACTCCAGCAAGCATAATGATTAGTGCAATCTTTCCAAGTAGATATATATTTCTTTTTTTCATAATTAAAGTTGTTATAAAAAGCAATAACAATAAAAACAAATCTACATATAAAAGTATACTATTGTTAAAAAAATAGCTATACATTGTAAAAAAGAGAGTAACGCCTAGTCCAAACAAAGTAATAGATTTTGAAGCAATAAGTTGCCTAGAATCTTTTTTAAAATTTGGTACTAACTCTTTTATCATAACTAACTCCTCTGGTATTACCATAATAAATGTCACAATTTACAATAATACCATAAAATAGTAAAAAATATCCTCTTGCAATAATATCTTTTTACTATCTAGTTATACTCCATTGATGGTAAGAAGTTTTGTTTTTCCTACCATTAAATCTACACTCATCCTAATTCTTTTAAAAACTGACTCTTGTCTGTACTCCAAATTATGTTTTTTACATATCTCTTTTACTATTGGTTGCATTTTTTGATAAAAACTATGAGGCTTATCTGGGAACAGATGGTGTTCTACCTGATAGTTTAAAAAACCATGAGCAAAATCAATAAGGTCTGATCCTGTGTTGTAATTTACACTACCCATAATCTGACGCAAATAGTACTCTCCTTGACTCTTATGTGGCGTACTAAACTGATAAATATCCTCAGCAGAGTGATTTGGAACTATTACCAAAAACGACCATAGATTAGCGACAATCTCACTAAGAATAAGTATAAAAAATACAGATATTACGGCATCAAATCCAAACGGTAAAAAGACTAAAGGGGAAATAACAAATTTCACTAAACCATATGGCAAGATATAGTCTTTCCAAAGGAGTAATCCATTCTTCTTAAAAGGACTGATTTGATAATCTTCAGTTGGCTCTAGTTTCTTTTTTACTCTCTCTTTGTTTTCTAAAATTCTAAGAGTGTTTGGTGCATAATAAGCAAGTTTCCACATAACAGCAAAAACATAAACAACACCATACTTTACAAACATTGGTACTTTTGCATCATGAAGCCATTTTAAGTTTCTCTCTACATTATCAGGGTCATCTAGCTCTCCTAAATGATAGTGATGCATAATGTTATGCTCATACGCCCAAGCATCAGGAGTAATCCAGTCAAACCAATCTACATATCTTCTTTTTCCCGAAGCAAAACCTTTTTTAGTATATCTTGTGGGAATATTTGGTACCTTATCGTAAGCTCCATGAAGAATAGGATGAGCTACATTTGCCCATCTTCCAACATTGCCAATGCCAATAAAAGTTGCTGCAATAATACCAAGAGTCCAAAAAACAAAAGAGTTTGGCTCAAAAACCGTTATCACAACTATCAGGAAAATGCCAAATAAACTTGCTCCCTTTCCCCATCTTTTTAGTTTCAATAGATGTTTAAAATCCTCCTCAGTTGCATCACCAATAGTCTCTTTTATAGCATCAATATCTCTTTGCAACTGCTCTTTATCTACATCTTTATAGTCTGCATACTTAATCAAGCTCTCTCCTTATTAGACAAAATTTAATAGAATGATTCCTAAAATGATTCTATATATACCAAATGGTACGAAAGTAAATCTTTGAAGAAAAACTAAAAAAAGTTTTATTGTAAAATATGCTACTATAAATGAAACAAAAAAACCAATACCTAAATTTAGAAGATGATCAGCATCAAATTCTTTATAATGCTTCAATATATCATAGCCTGTTACTGCACCCATGACAGGAAATGCAAGCAAAAAACTAAACTCTGCACTCGCCTTTCTACTAAGTCCAACAAGCAATCCACCTATGATAGTCGATCCTGCCCTACTAGTACCTGGAATTAGTGCAAAAATTTGTGCAAAACCAATCCAAAGAGATTGTTTTATAGTAATTTTTTCTACATCATCAATTGCTGTTTTTTCATCTTTTAGAAAAAACTTCTCTACAAATATAAATATCACTCCACCAATGATAAACATCCATGCAACAATCTCTACACTAAAAAGAGCTTTTATCTGATGAGAGAAAATAAATCCAACCGCTCCTATAGGAATAAATGCCAAGATTACCTTGACCCATAAATCAAACTTTTCTACTTTAAACTTATCTTTGTAGTTAAAAAATACAGCTAAAATAGCAGCTGATTGAATTATTACCTCAAATGCTTTTGATACATTGGTCTGTTCAATTCCTAAAAATTGGCTTGCTACTATAAGGTGTCCTGTTGAAGATACTGGTAAGAACTCCGTAAATCCTTCAATGATTCCAAGAATTATCGCATCAAAAATATTCATAAATCGCCCAGTAACTTTACTAAATCCACTGGAGTTTCTACTATATAGTCTGCTCCATTTTTTTCAAGTTCATCTCGGTCTCTAAAACCCCATAAAACACCTATAGAAGTCATATTTGCATTTTTTGCAGTTTGCATATCTACTTTAGTATCGCCTATAAAAATAGCTTCTGAAGCATCTAAATGTAACTCTTTTAGTATCTCTATTACACCTACTTTATTTGGTTTTTTTGGAATTCCTTCTCGTATGCCGTAAACTGCTTCAAAGTTCCAATCTTGAAGGTATTTTATAACACACTTTTTTGTAAATGAGTTTGGCTTGTTCGAAAGAACAGCTATCCTTATTCCTCTTACTTGCAAAAAAGTAAGGACTTTACTTATGTCGGTATAGATTTTTGTATGTTTGTCAAACTGTTTTGCATAGTGTTTTTCAAATATTTCTAATGCCTCTACTTGTTCGTCTTCTGATAAGTTTGGTAAAAGATCTTTAAAAAGTTGAGCTGCACCTTGTCCAACTATAAGTTTATAGTCCTCTATAGGTAGAGGACTTTTTTTAAACTGTTCTAGTACATAGTTACAACTTATAGCTATGTCTTCAAGAGTATCAAGAAGTGTACCATCTAGGTCGAATATTACTGCTTTATACATCGCAACTTGATGACTGCTTATACTCTACTCCAACCAACTCACAAGCTTTTTTTGTTATATTTGCTTCAGAGAAACCGAACTTTTTAAATAGCTTATCAGCTGGACTTGATGCCCCAAAACGAGTCATACAGATAACTTCATCTGCAAATCTATACCACTCTGTTCCTGCTCCTGCCTCAACTGCAAGAACTTTTGTGTTTGGATCTATGATAGAGTCTATATAACTTTTGTCTTGTTCTACTAAAAGGTCGAAACAAGGAACACTAACAATATTTGCATTAATACCTAGTTTTTCTAGTGCACATGCAGCTCTTAGACATAGATAAACTTCACTACCACTTGCCATCAATGTTAGAGTTGCATTTTCTCTTTTTGTAAGTAGATATCCTCCATTTTCAACATCGCCTATCTCTCTTTTATCTTTTAATACTGTAAGTTTTTGACGAGAACAGACAAAAGATGCTGGAGCATTCATACTAAGTGCTTTTTTCCAAGACTTTACATTTTCTATTGCATCAGCTGGACGATATGTGTAAAAATTTGGTAAAGCTCTATACTGGCTTAATTGTTCAATTGGCTGGTGAGTAGGTCCATCTTCACCAACTCCAATACTATCATGAGTCCAAACATAGAAGTTTTTAAGACTCATAAGAGCACTCAATCTCGCTGCAGGTTTTAAGTAATCACTAAATATAAAAAATGTAGCCGAAAAAGGGATAAATAGACCATAAAGAGCAAATGAATTTGTAATGGCTGCCATAGAGTGTTCACGAATTCCGAAGTGGATATTTCTTCCAAATGGAAAATTCCCCATACCTTTTAGCTCACTCTTATTTGATGGTCCAAGATCAGCACTTCCACCCATGAAGCCTGGAACAGCCTTAGCAATCGCATTTAAAATTTGTCCGTTACTATCACGAGTAGCTACACCATTTCCATCTTCATAAGTTGGATACTCAATCTTTGAAAAATCTGGATTTAGCAGTGCCGCTAAAAGATTTTTTTGTTCTTCACTTAGATCATTTTCTATTACTCTATTCCATTGTGACTGTGCTAGCTCTCCCTTTTCTAAAGCACATTCAAATCTTGCTTTTACATCTTCAGGAATAAAAAACTTCTTTTGAGGATCAAATCCAGCTTTCTTTTTTGAGTTTGAAATCTCTTCATCCCCCAAAGGTGCACCATGTGCATGGTGGCTTCCTTCCATTTGACAAGCTCCTTTAGCAATAGTTGTATTAGCAATAATTAAAAATGGCTTATTTGCCTCTTTTGAATTCTCTATCGCTTCATTTATCTCATCAAAATCATGTCCATCGATGCGTGCTACTATCCAACCTTGAGCCTCAAATCTTCGTTTTACATCTTCACTCCAGGCAATATTTGTATTTCCTTCGATCGTGATTTCATTGGAATCATAAATTACTACAAGATTATCAAGACTTAAATGCCCTGCAAATGCACATGCTTCATAACTAATTCCCTCTTGAAGATCTCCATCTCCACACAAACAGTAAACTTTATGGTCTATTACAGTTGCTTTATCACTATTTAAAATATTGGCTGCATACTTAGCTGCCATTGCAAAACCTACTGCATTGGCTACACCTTGTCCTAAAGGTCCTGTTGTTACTTCAACACCAGGAACATCTCCATACTCTGGATGACCTGGAGTTTTACTACCAAACTGTCTAAACTCTTTTAAATCTTCCAAACTCAAATCATATCCGCTTAAATGCAAAAATGAGTATACCAATGATGATGCATGACCACCACTAAAAACTAATCTATCTCTATTTAGCCATTTTGTATCTTTTGGATTATGGTTAATATGTCTACTTAAAACAGTCACTATATCTGCTAGCCCCATTGGAGCCCCTGGGTGTCCACTATTTGCAGCTTGAACCATATCTGCACATAAAAATCTAATTGTATCGGCCTGTTTTTGTAACATTTGTTTATCTTCCATATTTTATCCTTTAAAGTAATCACTTATTATTTTTTGTAGCATTTTTGCTAGACCACTCTCTAATATATTTGTCTCTTTATTTAACTCTTCAATTAATTTTTGCTTCTCTCTTTTCGCACCACTAAGCCCCAATAAGTTAACAAAAGAATTTTTGTGCTTATCATTACTAGTTGGCTTTCCTGCCTCTTTGCTCGAAAGTGTTGCATCTATAATATCGTCTTGAACTTGAAATAAAACTCCAAGTTTTAATCCAAAATTATAAAGAATTTTTTGCTTATCTTCACTTATGCCGCCAATGACAGCTCCCATTAGTAGTGATGCTGCTATTAATTTTGCTGTCTTATTTAAATGTAGAAATTTTAGTTGTTCTAAGGTTAGTTTTTCATCCTCAAACTTGCAATCAATTGCTTGACCTATTATCATGCCACTAACACCACCATCTCGTGCCAAAATAGAAGTTAACTTTACTTTCACATCATCGCTTAGTGGTGCATTGGCTATCATATAAAATGCATGAGAGTTTAAAGCATCTCCAACAAGTATCGCTGTTACTTCATCATACTTTACATGTAGAGTTGTTTGTCCTCTTCTTAAACCTGCATTATCCATAGATGGTAAATCATCATGTATAAGTGAGTAGGTATGAAGCATCTCTACTCCAAGTGCAACATGCATTGCATTTTTAACCAAAAGAGGAGATGAGTGTTGCACCACACTAAGAAGTAAAAGAGGTCTAAACCTTTTACCTCCAGCATCTAGCATCTCTCCTAAAGCTTGGTTAAAATATGGATGAAAACTGTCTACTTGAGGTAGGTTATCTTTTAAAAAAATTTCAAAATCTTTTATCATTAAAATCCTATTTTAACAAAAAATTGAAAATCATTTCTGTCAAACAGAAGATGAGCTTCTTTTGATTTTATATTTGAGAGATACTCTTTTATATTATCTTCACTCTGTATTTTTTTATGATCTATCTGTATAAGTCTATCTCCTACATGTAGACCACTTTTTTGAGCAAAACTATTTGGGGTTATGTTTTTAATCTTCATATCTTTATCTAAAAATATACCTTTTTTTTCTAAAAATGAGTCGCTCAGATAACCGCCACCCATACGAGAACGAACTACTAAACTTCTTTTTAAAATATTTTTATCTCTTAAAATATCTAATTTTATAATACTTTTAGGTTTAGAGAAAAGTATAGTTTGATTTAACTGTTTTAAAGTAGTTACTCTTTTTCCATTTATTTTTAAAATCTTATCGCCAACATTAAGAAGTTGATTAACATAAAATGGATCTTTGCTTTTAACAACAAAGTTATTTGCATGTTTTTCAAATCTAACTCCAATATCTCCATAATAGATCTCTTTAGCGCTTATAAATCTTTTGATATACTCACTTCCGATAAATGATCCTGCACCAATCCCTATACCATATACTTCACAACAAAGACATACAATAATACTATTTTCATCTAGTTTTGCATTTTGAAGATAAAAACTATCTAACACATCTCCACTTTTTGCAAAATTTCCAGCATATAAAGAGGTGTCATCCATTCCAGCAATCCACTCTCCAAGCTTGAGTGCCTTTGTCTCTTTTAACTTAACAGGATTTAAACTCTTTTTAGATTTAAAAAGATACAAATTTAAAAATGGATCAAACTTTATAAATGGTACTTTAGGCTTTGTTTGAGAGTATGCGACTGCTAAGTATTTACTTACAGCAACTGCTCTAGTATCTCCAAAATATACAAATGATTGTTTATTTTTTTTGTAGCATTGTCTAAAATCAGGATATGTAAACTCTGTAGCAGCTAGAACTTGAAAAATTAAAAAAAGTGAAATTACTAAACGAACCATATGGCCTTTCCTTATTTACCGAAGCCACCCATGCCCTGAAGCATCTGAGCTGCTGCGTGTTTTTTACTATCTTCTACCATTTTAATGGCATCATTTGTCGCACTCATAAGAAGAATCTGTAAAGACTCTTTATCTTCTAAAAGAGAGTCATCTATAGTTATATCGTTCACTTCACCTTCTCCGTTTATACTAATACTTACAAGACCTCCACCACTTTTTGCAGTATACAGTCTACTTTTTGCCTCTTCTTGCATTTTCTGAGCATTTTTTTGTGCTTCTTGTAACATTTCTCCCATTTTAGAGAAGTCCATATTTTCAAACATATTTACTACCTATTTTAAATAAAATCTCGTATCTCTTCTATATTGTTGTTTTCATCAACCAATACAACATTTGGCTTAAACTTTTCTCTCTCTGTCTCATCCATACTTGCATATGCAATTATGATGATTCTATCTCCTACCTCAGCTTTTCTTGCAGCTGCTCCATTTAGGCAAATATCTTTTTTGCCTCTCTCTCCCTCTATAACATAAGTGCTAAATCTTTCACCATTATTTATGTTTACTATCTCTACTTTTTGACCTACTACAAGCTTTGAAGCATCCATCAAGTCTTTATCAACTGTAATGGAACCTACATAGTTTAGATTTGCATCCGTTACTGTTGCTCTATGAATTTTTCCGTATAACATTTCAAATGTCATGTTTATCCTTGTGTCATTTCCATCATTTTAGCAGGGCTTATCGCCTCATCCCAATACTCATCTGGTATTATATACTCTTTTACTGGGTTACCTTTTATGATATGTTCATCTATTATTCTATCTATTTTTTCCTTAGTAAGACCAATATACATATGGTGACCTGGCTCAATCAGCATAACTGGTCCCATTTGACACCTGTTTAGGCATGCTGTTCTTATTGGATGAACTGTTGAAGTTACTCCCATTGCCATTAACTTGTTTGCCATATACTGGTATAGTTCTCTTGTTTGTGCATTTACACAGCTTGGTTTTGGCATACCTGGAGGTGAGCTCTGTTCACACTTAAAAATATAAAATGCTGGTTGTGGAATTCCCATAATAAATCCTTATAAATTTTGCTTGAATTGTATCAAAAACATATGTTTTTTAGCTGAAAAAATTAGTTTAATAGCTCCCTAACTACTTCTCTATCATCGAAAGGAATTCTGTTTCCTTTTACTTCTTGATAGGACTCATCACCTTTTCCTAATATAACAACAATTTCATTTTCATCTCTTATTTGTAAAGCATACTCAATAGCTTTTTTCCTATCTACCTCTACATGTAGAGAGTTTTTGTTTTTTATCCCCAATACAATATCTTCTATGATTAGATTTGGATCTTCACTTCTTGGGTTGTCACTTGTTACTATAACTTTTTTTGCATATCTGTTAGCTATGTTTCCCATCTTTGGTCTTTTGTTTCTATCTCTATCGCCACCTGCTCCAAAAACTACTATCATATCTCGCTCTTTTAGGGCATCTAATACTTTATCCATTCCATCTGGAGTATGTGCAAAATCTACAATAACTAAAGGCTCATCACTAACAACTTCCATGCGACCTTCTACCCCACCAAAATGTGAAACTGCCTCACAAATATCTTCAATTGGAGCAACTTCAAGCATATCTACTGCACTAATTGCTGCAACTATATTATAAAGGTTAAAAAACCCATGAAGAGGAGAGCTAAAATCGTACATCTTATCAAACTTTTGTATTACTGCACTTACTCCACTGCTTAAAGAGTAAGCAGTGACTTTATAAGTCGATGGGTATTCTGCACCATAGGTCATACAACCTCTTTTGTTGAATCTTATTTTGCCATCATCTTTGTTGATGAGCTTCATCCCATCATCTTCAAAAAATCTACTTTTTACTGCAATATACTCATCTATTGTGCCATGATAATCTAGATGGTCTTGTGTAACATTTGTTAAAATTTTTAGTGCAAATTCTAACCCTTCAATGCGTTTTTGCTCTATTGCATGTGAGCTAACTTCCATAACAAAATATTCACAACCCTGCTCTATAGCCTTTTTAATATTTGCAATTGATTGTAATATAGGTGGGGTAGTTAAACTTTTTTCTTCATATCTTTTCTCATTTATAAAGCAGCCCCTAGTTCCCTGAAAAGCAACTTTTTTATCTAAATCTAAAAGTATAGAGTATATTGCAGCAGCTGTTGTTGTTTTTCCATTAGTTCCTGTTATACCGATAATTTTAATCTTATCTGTTATTCCTAATATATCTAAACACTCCTTTGGAGTTATTACTTTAGTTCTCACACAATCAAGGTATTTTTTATTTTGATGAGTTAAAATAAATGCTGTTGTCTCACTGCACTCAGTCGAATCGTCTGTAATTGCACTAAAGCCACTTATATTATCTATTTTTAGTATCAATTTTTTACTTTTTTTACAAGGTTTAATATTTTCTCATCATTTGGAAATAGCTGAATTGCACTTTCAAAGTAATTCATAGACATCTCTTTAAAGCCATTGTCTATTAATTTTTCTAAAAAATCTATAAAATCATCTTTTTTATGAATAATAACTTTTGTAGAAAACATAATATTTTCAAAAGCTTCTCTAAAACTATCTTTACTCTCTATAAAAGCTCTAAAATCATCATAAGCAATACCATTTTCTTCATCAATCTTTGCCTCTATTTCACTTTCAAAAAAGAGGGCATTTAAACTTTCCATGGTTAACTCTATTGAATCTACTATATCTTCAATCATCTCTTCAGGATTATGTACACCACTATCTTTGCTAATTAAATAGTATTCATAAAGAGCAGTTGCTTCATCCTCTTTATCAATCGCCAATTCTGATAAAATTGCACAAACTCTAGCTTCTTTTGAACTTGGCTTATCATTAAGTGCAAGTGAGAAGTACAAAAGTGCCTCATCATAGTTTTTTTTATAAAAACTATTAATTCCTCTTTTTAAATACTTTTTCAATTTAGTCAAACTTTTCTATAGTATCTTCCATTCCTGGAGCTATATTTATAACCTCAATTTCAGGATGTATATCAATCCTCAATTGTCTTTCAATTCCATATTTAAGAGTCTGTCCACTTGAAGCACAACCGACACAAGCTCCTAAAAGCTGAACAAAAACTCTACCATTTTTAATGGCAAGAAGTGTCATACCACCACCATCTAACGCCAACATTGGTTTTACTTTTTCTAAAGATTTTTCAACTGCAGGAAGTAATTCCTCATCACTAAAAGGTATCATCACATCTCCATTTATTTTAATATGGTGATTATACTATAAATGAATAAAAAGAAAGTTTAAAGGAGAGTTGGAGACCCAAAGGTCTCCGAGTTTTGAAGTGTTATACTAACTCTATGAAAGCCATAGGAGCAGCATCGCCTCTTCTTGTGCGAGTTTTGATGATTCTTGTATAACCACCATTTCTATCTACATATTTAGGTGCGATTTCTTCAACTAGTTTCTTTGTACACTCTTTATCTTGTAGTGCAGAAAATATTGCTCTATGAGCGTTGAAATCACCCTTACCTGCTTTAGTGATTAATTTTTCTATATACCCTCTAAGCTCTTTTGCCTTTGGAATAGTAGTTTCTATCTTTTCACTTTTTATAATTGCTATAGCCATATTCTTCAAAAGCGCAGCTCTATGCGTTGAAGTACGACCAAGCTTCCTGTATCCATGCTTATGTCTCATTTATTAATCCTCATTCGATTTCAAATCTGCGATTTTGTTCTTAAGTACATCAACAGTATCATCAGAAAAATCTGATCCTACTGGAAAGCCAATCTCTTCCATCACAGCGTTTATCTCTTCAAGAGATTTTTTACCAAGATTTTTAAGGTTTTTAAGCTCTAATTCACTCATTAGTGCAAGTTCACCTACAAATCTTACTTCTGCTCTATCTAAACAATTGAAACTTCTAGCACTCAAATTTAACTCTTCAATACTCTGAAGTAGTTTATTTAACTCGACAGTATCACTACTGCTTTCAACTTTTGGAGTAATATCAATATCTAAAACACCATTAAATACTGACATTTGAGTGTACATAGCTTCCAAAGAGTCTTTAAAAGCCTCTATTGGCGATATCAATCCATCAGTTTCAATGGTAAAAATTACCTTTTCAAAGTTTGGATTGTCCTCAACTAGAACATTCTCTATCTCATATATAGCTTTTTTCACTGGTGTAAAAAAAGCATCTAGTGCTATATAATCACTGTCAACTAAATCTCTAATAGTTTCACTAGGAACATACCCTATTCCCTTCTCTACAATAAGAGAAAAGTTAAGCTCTGCATCTTCATTAATAGTTGCTAAATACCCCTCAGGAGTAACAACTTCTATCTCTTCATTAGAAAGATCACTACCATAAATCTCTTTTGGTCCAGTAAAAGAATAATTTACCTCTACTCGCTTCTCATCACCATTGATTTTGAAACGAATATTTTTAAGATTGATGATAAATAGTGCAACATCTTCAAGCATACCACGCATGCTATCAAATTCATGTGTTACACCATCTATCTTAATAGCAGTTGGAGCGAATCCAACTGTGCTACTAAGCAATAATCTTCTTAATGGGTGAGCTAGAGTTACAGCAAAACCAGCTTCAAATGGATATGCTATTACTTGAGCTTTATTATCTGAAATATTTTCTACTTCAATCTCTGTTGGCATATGTGCCGCTGTACTGATTTTTTTCACTAAAACTTCCTCACTTATTATTTAGAGTATAGCTCGACGATCAATCTCTCTTCAACCGGAATAACTACTTCTTCACGCTCTGGGAAACGAGTAAATATACCCATTGCCTTTGCTGCCTCAACATCAACCCATGGAACAATTCCGGTTTGTGCTGTCAATTCTAATGAACGAACAACTTGAGGGTTGCTTTTAGATTTTTCACAAATCTCAATTTTATCACCCTGTTTAACTTGATAAGAAGGTATATCTAACTTCTTTCCATTTACAAGAACGTGTCCGTGAGTTGTTAACTGTCTAGCAAATCTTCTAGTAGTTGCAAAACCCATTCTATAAACAACATTATCTAAACGTCTTTCGATTAAAGTAATAAGGTTTTCTCCAGTATTACCATCTCTTCTTGCTGCTTCTTTAAACAATCTTCTAAATTGCTTTTCAGAAACTCCATACATAAATTTAGCTTTTTGCTTCTCTCTTAGTTGAAGTCCATACTCACTAATCTTTGTTCTTCTTTGACCGTGTTGTCCTGGTGCATATGGACGCTTGTCCAATGCGCTCTTACCAGCAAGACGACGCTCACCTTTAAGAGCCAAACTAACACCTAGTCTTCTCTCTAGCTTCTCGACAGGTCCTCTGTATCTAGCCATCGTTTCTCCTAATCATTATAAACCAAAAAATATTTCGTTTTTTATATAATTAATTATTAACTAAAATGTTAAAATTAAACTCTTCTACGCTTTGGAGGTCTACAGCCATTATGTGGTAGTGGGCTGATATCTTTTAAGAAAGTTACCTTGATTCCCTCTGTTGCACCAACACTCTTGACTGCTGTTTCTCTTCCGCTACCAGGTCCTTGAACCTTGATACCTACTTCTTTAATACCGTGTTCTTTAGCTTTTGCTAATGCATCTTCAACTGCTTGTTGAGCTGCATAAGGAGTAGATTTCTTACTACCTTTAAAAGCCAAACTACCAGCACTGCTCCATGCTATAACATTACCCATTTCATCAGTAACAGTTACGACAGTATTATTAAATGTTGCAGAGATATAAACAACGCCTTTAGCGATATTCTTCTTAGCAACTTTTTTTCTTACTACTCTTCTTTTTGCCATTTAATTGTTCCTTGAGTAATTATGCTTTTGCGCCGACGGTCTTTTTCTTACCTTTTCTCGTACGCGCATTAGTTTTTGTTTTTTGACCACGAACAGGAAGACCACGTCTGTGTCTTAACCCTCTGTAGCTACCCATATCCATTAGAGCTTTAATATCCAATGTTACTTTCTTTCTTAAATCACCTTCAACTTGGAAATTCTCTTGAATCTCTTTACGAATAGCTGCAACATCTGACTCATTAAGTTCGTGAACTCTTTTGTCATATGATATTCCAACAGCATTTAAGATTAATCTTGAGCTTGTTAAACCTATACCATAAATATATGTTAAACCGTACTCTACTCTCTTCTTCTTAGGAAGGTCTACACCTGCAATTCTTGCCATGTTTATCCTTGTCTCTGTTTGTGTTTTGGATTTTCACAAATGATTCTAACGATACCTTTACGCTTAATCACTTTGCACTTATCACACATCTTCTTTACAGAAGGTCGTACTTTCATTTTAATGTCTCCTTTTGCTGGGCAAAGCCCAGAAAAATTCCTCTCACTGAAGCTTTCGCTTTGCGAAGAAGAAACTAATTTAATAGCTCCTCTCACTGAAGCTTTCGCTTTGCGAAGGCTACTTGTAAGAAAAATAAATACGATGATTAAAAGATATGCCACGCATATCTAAACAGTCCACTCCAAATTCGTAAACTGTCACAGGTTTAGCGATCTTGGCTAAACCAATATTTGAAAAAATAGTGGGGTTTTTTCAAGTATTCTTCACACAGTTTTACAAAGGGGGCATATTATACTCAAAATAAGCTAATAATTTACTTATAAAGTACAAATAACCTATTTATATCTATAAGTAATACGCCCTTTGTCTAGACTATAAGGAGTCAACTCAAGTTTTACTGTATCACCTGGCATTATTTTTATATAATGCATTCTCATCTTACCAGCTATGTGACATAGAACCACATGCCCATTTTGAACTTCAACTTTAAACGTTGCATTTGGTAGAGCTTCTAAAACTTTACCATCTACTTCGATTACATCAGCTTTTGCCATTTTGCCTCCTAGACAACCGATAAAATTTCGGCTTTGTTGTTTATAATTGCTACAGTATGCTCATAGTGACTTCCAAAAAGTCCATCTTCTGAAACTACTGACCACTTATCTTCTAATATTTTTGATATACCACTTTTTTGACAAATCATTGGCTCAAGACAAAAAACCATTCCATTTTTAATCTTTGGACCCTGTTTTGAATTTGTACCCTCTAAATAGTTTGGAATCTCTGGCTCTTCATGCGGTTTTCGACCTATTCCGTGACCACAAAAATTTCGTAGTGGTATATACCCTTTTGAATGAATAAACTCCTCTAGTATAAGACTTAATTCTTTAAATCTCATTCCAGCTTTAATATTGTTTATAGCATGATAGAGTGTATCACGAGAACAATCTATAAGCTCTTGATTTGCTTTTGAAATATTTCCTATGCCAACAGTAACAGCAGCATCACCAAACCATCCATCTTTTTCTACACCTATATCAAAGCCAACAATATCACCATCTTTTAGTTTATAATTATTTGGTATACCATGAATAATAACTTGATTTACTGAAGTACAAACTCCTGCAGGAAAGCCATATAGTCCCTTAAAAGCAGGTCTTGATCCTTGTGATTTTATATACTCTTCGCCCATAGCATTTAACTCAGCAAGCGTCATACCCGCCTCTGCTTTACTAGAGAGTAGCTGAAGAGTTTCAGCTACTATTCTATTGGATATTCGAAGTTTTTCGATATCTTTTGGTTTTCTAAGAGCAATTGCCATTAAAGACCTACTGCACTCAATGTTTCATATTTATTCATATACATCTGAGCTTCAATTTTTCTCATAGTATCAAGTGCAACTTGAACTACAATAAGAACTGCCGTTCCTCCAAAGAAAAACGGAACACCCATAGTCTTTACTAAAACCCATGGAAGAGTTGAAATAAGTCCTAAGTATATTGATCCCCAAAATGTTAGTCTACTTGCAACTTCATTAAGATACATTGCAGTACTTTCACCAGGACGAACACCTGGAATAAAGCCACCCTGTCTCTTTAAATTATCAGATATATCTTTTGCACTAAATACAATAGATGCATAAAAGTATGCAAAAAATATAACAAATATAAAAGTTAGAACATTAAATGCATAACTATTTGGGTTTAAAAAATCATTTATTCTTTGAATTATAGGATTTGTACTTGCTTGCATGATTGTTGATGGAAACATCAAAATCGCACTTGCAAAAATCGGTGGTATAACTCCACTAAGGTTTACTTTTATAGGTACATAATTCATAATTCTCTTATGTTGATTTTGCATCATAACTTTTCGACTATACGAAATAGGTACACGCCGTTCTCCCATCTCAACATAAATAATAGAGCCAACAGTAGCCAAAATCACTAGCAAAATACCAATCACAACTAAAAAGTTCATTTCACCTGTATTTACAAGGTTAATTGTACCTCCAATTGCAGTAGGAATTCCAGAAACTATACCAGCAAAGATAATCAAAGATATACCATTACCAATACCACGCTGAGTTATCTGCTCACCAATCCACATAAGTAACATTGTACCTGTTAGCATTGATGCAGCAGCAATTGCAGAAAATGTTGCCATATCAACCATAATAGCACTCTCGCCACCACGACCAGTCATGCTTCCAAGTCCCACAGAAACTCCAATTGCTTGAACAATTGTGATACCTATAGTTGCATAACGAATAATTTGCATATACTTAACCATTCCGTCACGCTCTTTTTTCATCTTTCCAAGCGCAGGAAATGTAGCAGCTAGAAGCTCCATAACAATTGAAGCGGTAATATATGGCATAATTCCTAGTGAAATTATACTCATTCTTTGCGCAGCGTTACCACTGAACATATTAAACATACCTAATGCATTTGAACTATTTGAGTCAAAGAATTCTTTAATTACATCTAGGTTTACGCCAGGTACTGGCACATATGCCAGTATTCTGTACGCAAAAATAAATCCTAATGTAATCAGAATTTTTTTAGTAAGATCGTTACTCATTTTAGTTGCCAGTGCAAGTTATATTGTCGTCTTTTATTTTACTTGCAAGCTCTTTTGCTCCTGCACCGATAAGTTTAACTCTACTAACTGTCCCTGCCATCTTATGAACACTCTTGATTGACTCAATTGTGATCTCTTCAAGTGCAGCTACTGATTTTACTCTATCTACATTTATACTATAAGGTTTACTAACTCTTGAATAAAAACCTACTTTTGGTAGTCTTTTACTTAGTGGCTGTTGTCCACCTTCAAAGTTTCTTTTAATCTTATAACCTGAACGAGATTTTTGACCATTACAACCACGACTTGCAGTTTTTCCCATGCCACTTCCCTGACCACGACCAACTCTCTTTCTTGAGTGAGTTGAACCCGTAGCTGGAGATAGATTTTCTAATGTCATGTCTACTCCTTCTAAGATTTCAACATACTAAGAGCTTTCATTGTTGCTCTTACTACATTTGCTGGATTATTTGATCCTAACGATTTAGTCAAAATATCTTTAATACCTGCAAGTTCAAGAACTGGACGAGTTGCACCACCGGCAATAACTCCTGTACCTTCACTAGCTGGTCTAAGTAAAATTCTACTTGCATTATATTTTACTTCAATATCATGAGCAATAGTTGAGCCTTTAGTATTAACTTGTACAATACTTTTAAACGCATCATCAACTGCTTTTTTGATAGCATCAGGAACTTCTTTTGCTTTACCAAAACCAAATCCAACTAATCCATTTTTATTTCCAACAACTACTAGTGCTGTAAATCTAAATCGTCTACCACCTTTAACAACTTTAGTTACACGGCCGATGTTAACGATGACTTCTTCAAATTCTTCTCTATTATACTTTTCCATTGAATCGTCTTTCCTTCTATTACAGCGTAATGCCGTTTTCTCTTAAGCCATCTGCAAAAGCAGCAACAACACCATGGTAAAGGTATCCATTTCTGTCATAAACTACAGTTGATATATCCTTACCCTTTAAAGTCTCAGCAAAAGCTTTTGCAAGCTCGCCTGCTCCAGCCTTGTTAGCTTTAAAACCTAACTTTGCTCCATCTGCAGCTGCAAGTGTAGCACCGTTTACATCGTCTATTGCCTGAACATAAACATATTTATTTGATTTAAAAATCGATACTCTTGGACGCTCTACTGTTCCGAAAATATCTGCTCTAACTCTCTTTTTACGCTTTGCTCTTAATGCAAGTTTTCTTTTTAAAATATTTGGTCTCATTTGCTACTCCTATTTCTTAGCAGTTTTTCCCGCTTTTCGGCGGATATGCTCTTCAACATACTTAACACCTTTGCCCTTGTAAGGCTCTGGCGGTCTAAAACTTCTAACTTCAGCAGCAACTTGTCCAACAACTTGTTTATCATCACCCTTGATAGTAACAATATTTTTTTCTACACTAATTTGAAGATCCTTTGGAAATTCATAATTAATTGGGTGTGAAAAACCAAGTTGAAGCTCAAGAACATTTCCTTTAACTGCAGCTCTATAACCAACACCATTGATTTCCAATTGCTTTTGGTAACCTGTTGTTAGTCCAACTATAATGTTAGCGCTTAGTGCACGGTAAGTTCCCCAGTAAGCACGATCTTGTCTGTCATCACTCTTTGGAGCAAAAACCAACAAACCGTTATCTACTTTGACTTCAACATTTCCTTTAGTATCCAACTCTTTTTGAACACTCCCTTTTTTAAAAACAATTACATTTCCTTCTACTGAAACATTTACTTCAGCAGGAATTGTAACTGGATTCTTTCCAATACGTGACATCTATTTCCTTTACTTGTCTACGATAAGACTTAACTTGAATGGTTATCGAATACCATAAAAGAAATCTGTTTTACCAGATACTAACAAGTACTTCACCACCGACTTTTGCTTTATGAGCATCATCGTTGCTTAGTACACCTTTTGAAGTTGAAACTACGAAAGTACCGTAACCATTTTTAAACTTCTTAATCTCACTAGAACCCTTGTAAACACGGCGTCCTGGCTTAGATATTTTTTTCACTTCTGTTATTACGCTATTTTCGTTTTTGTCATATTTTAATACAACTTTGATGAATTTTTTATTTCCATCTTCAATAACATTAAAACTCTCAATATAACCTTTGTCTTGGAATACAACCATTACAGCTTCAACCAATTTTGAGTGCATTAACTTTGTAACATCTAGTTTTCTTAATGATGCATTTCTAATTCTTGTTAGTGCATCTGCCAATAAATCATTTATCATTCTGTTTCCTTACCAGCTTGCTTTTTTAAGGCCTGGGATTAGACCTTCGTTTGCCATTTTTCTTAGACAAACTCTACATACACCAAAATCTCTGTAAACTGAATGAGGACGACCACAAATTTGACATCTGCTATATCCTCTAACTTTAAACTTAGGCGTTCTTGCAGCCTTTGCAATCATAGATTTTTTTGCCATGTTACTTGCCCTTCGTGAACGGAATACCAACTAATTCAAGAAGCTTAAAAGCTTGCTTATCATCAGCTGCAGTTGTTACAATTGTTATGTTCATTCCGTGTGTTTTTAATACATCATCAAAATTCACTTCTGGGAACATTAATTGTTCAGTTAAACCAAAATTATAATTTGCTCTTCCGTCAAATCCATTTCTTGGTAATCCACGGAAATCCTTAACTCTTGGAAGTGCTACGCTTATTAGCTTATCCAAAAATGCAAACATTTGTTCGTCACGAAGTGTAACTTTAACGCCTACAGGATATCCCTCTCTTACTTTAAAACCAGCTACTGATTTCTTAGCATTCATTACTTGTGCTTTTTGCCCACTTATTAAAGAGATAGTATCTACTATATTTTGTAATATTTTACTATCACTACCATCTGCACCAACACCAACGCTGATAACAACTTTTTCTAATGCAGGAACTAGCATTGGGTTTTTGATGTCAAACTCTTTTGTTAAAGCATCTTTTATTTCAGATGCATATCTAGCTTTTAATCTGTTCATTATTCACCCTCTACTTTTGCCACATTAGAGATATCTATTGGCATCTCTTTGTTTATAAAGCCACCCTTTGGATTAGCATCATCAGGCTTGATAGCTTTTTTAGCTATCTTACAACCCTCGACAACAACCTTAGCATCCTTCTTAATAACACGAAGAACTTTAGCCACTTTACCTTTGTCATCTCCAGCAATAATTTTTACACTATCACCTTTTTTAATGTTAAACTTAACAGCCATTATATTACCTCCGGAGCAAGTGAAACTATCTTCATAAAACCAGAGTATCTCACTTCTCTTCCAACAGGTCCAAATATTCTTGTTCCTATTGGTTCTTTTTTATCGTTAAGGATAACAGCTGCATTCTCATCAAATCTGATAAGTGAGCCATTTTCTCTTTGAATCTCTTTTCTTGTTCTAACAACAACTGCCTTAACAACCTGTCCTTTTTTTACCTTACCAACTGGTAAAGCTTTTTTGACAGACGCAACAATTACATCACCTACTGTTGCATAACGACGCTTAGAACCACCGAGTACCTTAATACACATAATCTCTTTTGCACCAGTATTATCAGCAACTGCTAATCTAGTAAAACCTTGTATCATTACTCAACTCCTACTGTAACTATCTGTGAGAGTCTAAAAGATTTTCTTTTAGATAGTGGTCTACACTCGATAGCTCTTACAATATCGCCAGCTTTTGATTCATTTTTCTCATCATGAACAATAAACTTTTTAAAACGCTTAACAATTTTGCGATATTTAGGGTGCATTACGCGTCTCTCTACTAAAACAGTGATTGATTTATCACCAGTTTTTTGTACAACTACGCCTTGTATTTCTCTTTTTAAAGCCATTACTTTCCCCTAATCACTTATTTTGAGCCGAAATAGCCGTACTAATACGAGCGATATCTCTTCTAACTTCTCTAATTTCATTTGAATTAGTTAGTTGCATTGTCTTTAACTTTTGCTTTACTGTAAACAAAAGAACCTTTTTCTCTTTTAATAACTCTGCTAACTCAGTTGCAGATTTTTCACTTAAATCAGTATACTTCATTTTCGCTCTCTCTTGTAACTATCTTAGTTTTGAAAGGTAGCTTATGCATAGCAAGTGTAAGTGCTTCACGCGCTAACTCTTCGCTAACTCCAGCCATCTCAAAAATGATTCTTCCTGGCTTAATATTCATAACCCATCTATCAACTGGTCCCTTACCCTTACCCATTCTTGTCTCTAATGGCTTTGCAGTTAAAGGCTTATCAGGGAATACTCTAATCCATGTCTTTGCTTGACGCTTAACATGTCTTGTATATGAGATTCTTGCCGCTTCAATTTGACGCGAATCAATACGACCAGCTTCAGTAGCTTTAAGTGCTATATCACCAAAAGCAACACTATTGCCTCTAAATGATTTACCACGGTTTCTACCCTTCATCTGCTTCTTATATTTTGTTCTCTTAGGCATTAACATTAGTTTTTACCTCTTCTTGGTTTTCTTGGTCTCTTCTCTTCTTTTGGCTCAGCTTGAACACCAGTTGTTAAAACTTCCCCTTTAAAGATCCATACTTTAATACCGATAATTCCGTATGTAGTATGTGCTTCAGCGAAACCGTAATCTATCTTAGCTCTAAGTGTATGTAAAGGAACTCTACCTTCAAGATACCACTCAGTTCTAGCCATCTCTGCACCACCAAGTCTACCTGAAACAGATATCTTGATACCTTTTGCTCCAGATTTTTGTGCACCTTGAATAACCTTTTTCATAGCTCTTCTAAATGCAACTCTTCTCTCTAACTGCATAGCAACATTTTCTGCTGCAAGTTGAGCAGAAGCTTGTGGCTTTCTCTCTTCTTTAATATTTACATTTACATCTTTACCGACAAGTTTGTTTAACTTAACTCTAAGCTTCTCAATATCTGAACCCTTTTTACCAATAATGATACCAGGTCTTGCAGCAACAACTGTAACTCTTAATTTTTTAGCAGTTCTTTCAATAAGAATTTGACTAACACCAGCATAGTAAAGCTCTTTTTTCAAAAACTTTCTTATCTTGTGATCTTCGCCAATATTTGCCGCTAAATTCTCTCCAGGAAACCATCTTGAATCCCAGTTTCTATTGATTCCAAGTCTTAAACCAATTGGATTTACTTTTTGACCCATCTTAGTCTTCCTTCTTTGCAGCTTTTGATACTTCTACAAATACATGTGAAGTTGGTTTTCTGATGCCACTAGCACTTCCTCTTGCTCTTGGTCTAAATCTCTTAAGAACTGGACCTTGGTCTATACGACAAGATGAAATTACTACTTCTTCAGGCTCATAACCACCATTTGCCACTGCACTTGCAATAACTTTTGAGATGATTCTAGCAGCTTTGTTAGGCATAAATTCTAAACTTGCTAGTGCAAATTCTGCATTCATTCCTTGAACTTCGCGTGCTACCATTCTTGCCTTTAGTGGTGATAGTCTAATAAATTTTAATATTGCTTTACTCATGACTATTTACCTACCTTCTTCTGAACAGAGCCTTTATGACCCTTAAAAGTACGAGTTGGAGCAAATTCACCAAGTTTATAACCGATGTGATTCTCAGTAACATAAACAGGGATAAAATTTCTTCCATTATGAACATTTAGTGTTAAACCAATCATATCAGGAGTAATAGTACTTCTTCTTGACCAAGTCTTGATAGGCTTATTTGATTTTTCCTCTTTTGCTTTTAGCACTTTTTTAATTAAGTGATCATCAACAAAAGGACCTTTTTTTAGACTTCTTGCCATCTATCTGCCTCCCTTTCTTCTTGAAATAATTAGTTTATCACTCGCTTTTTTACGACGAGTTTTAGCACCTTTAGTTGGCTTACCCCAAGGAGTAACTGGGTGACGACCCGAGTTAGTTTTACCTTCACCACCACCGTGTGGGTGATCGATTGGGTTCATCGCAGATCCACGAGTTTGTGGTCTAATTCCTCTATGTCTATTTCTTCCAGCTTTACCAATTACAACATTGGCCCAGTCTTCACATCCAACTGTACCTATAGTTGCCATACACTCACCAAGAACTTGTCTCATCTCACCTGATGGTAATCTAAGAACAACATACTTCTCTTCTCTACCCATAAGTTGAGCATAACCACCAGCACTTCTTGCCATCTGAGCACCTTTGCCAGGCTTCATCTCGATGTTATGAATAATTGTACCAACTGGGATATTTTTCATTTTCATTGCATTACCAGGCTTAATATCAAGTCCAGACTCAGCAGCCATGATTTTATCACCTACATTAAGTCCTGAAGGCTGAAGAATATATCTCTTCTCACCGTCAACATACTTAATTAGTGCAATACGACAAATTCTATTTGGATCATACTCAATAGCTTCTACAGTACCCTCAATATCAAACTTTCTTCTTTTGAAATCGATGATTCTATAAAGCTTCTTAGCTCCACCTTGCTTATGGCGAGATGTGATTCTACCGTTATTATTTCTACCAGCTGTTACAGGAAGCTTTTTAAGAAGTGCCGGAACACTTGGCTTTGCTGTAATATCGCTTGAATCCAAGCCAGTTACATATCTACGACTCGGAGTATATGGTTTATATGATTTAATCGCCATATTATGCTCCTATATTTTCTAGTTGAGCACCCTCAGGTAGCTGAACATAAAACTTTTTAGTGTCATTACGCTTACCTTGGATACCTTTAAATCTCTTCACTTTTCCAAGCACTCTCATTGAGTTAACTTTTAGTGGAGTAAAGCCAAAGTACTCTTTAAGCACCTCTTTAAGACGGTTTTTTGTCATTCTTGTTGAAGTCTGAATAACAACTGTACCATTCTCTTGAAGGCTTAAGCTCTTTTCTGTATAAAGTATTGCTTTGATATCTGTTATATCTGCCATAATTAGCCCTCTTTTGCTATTGTTTCAAGCACTGATTTTTCTATAACTACTGCATAGAATGCTGTAGCCAAATATGCGTTTAGTTCATTTGACTCTATTAAGTAAGCATTTGGTACATTTCTAAATGCCAAAAATGTTTTCTCATCTATAAGGTCTTTTACTATCAGTACATCTCTTGCGCCTATTGATTTTACAATCGCTGCCGCATCTTTTGTTTTACCAGACTCAACCGCTATAGAATCAACTACAAAAAGTGCATCTTTAGATGCTTTGTCGTTAAGTGCAAATTCTAATGCTAATCTCTTCTGTTTTTTATTCACTTTTTGATCATAGTTTCTGTTTGCTCTAGGACCAAAAGCGATACCACCACCAACCCATACAGGGTTAGTTCTACTACCAGCTCTTGCTCTACCGCCACCTTTTTGTGCAAATGGTTTTTTACCGCCACCGCTAACATCACTTCTACTCTTAGTTGAAGCTGTGTTTGCACGCAAAGCTGCTTGGTAAGATTTAACATATATATGTAAGTTATGAGAATTTATACCCTCAAACTTTTCAGGAAGAGCTAACTCTCCTGAGTTTTCAAATTTATCATTAAGTATTATTGCTTTACTCATTTAACAATCCTTACTCTGCCTATTGCACCATTTGGTCCAGGAACTGCTCCCTTAACCGCTAGGATTCCGTTTTCAGCATCAAATGAAACTATGTCATTTTTAACTGTAACTTTAGCGTTCCCCATGTGTCCTGGCATTTTTCTACCTTTTTGAACACGACCAGGCCATTCAGCATTACCAATAGAACCACCAGTTCTATGGAATCTACTACCGTGGCTTGCAGGTCCACCTGCAAATCCGTGACGCTTTATAACACCAGCAAAACCTCTACCTTTAGAGTTAAAAGAAACTTTCAAGTTTTTTGCTTCACTTAATGGTGTAGTATCTAGTGTTCCAGCTTCGCTATTAGCAACATCCATTGTAACAAAACGATTAAACTCACTACTTAAGTCATACTTTTTTTGCTGACCAGCAATTGCTTTGTTCATCTTCTTACCATTTGCATATGCAACGATTGCACGCTTAGATTCATCTACTTCACAAACTTTTACTTCTACTACTTTTAAAAGAGTAACAGGAACAGCCGGCACAGTTATTGTTCTGCTCATTCCGATTTTTTCTACTATATATTCCATCATGTACTCCCTATTTACCCATAGCTCTAACTTCGACATTCACCTCAGGCGCTAAGTCAAGTTTCATCAAAGAGTCGATAGTGTCGGTTGTAGCAGATACGATATCTATCATACGACCATGTATTCTCATCTCAAATTGCTCTCTTGATTTTTTGTTGACGTGTGGTGATTTAAGCACTGTATAGCGCTTTATCTTTGTCGGCATAGGAATTGGGCCTCTAATTTCAGCTCCAGTTCGCTTAACAGCTTCTATAATTGCTGCAACAGATCTGTCTAAAACTCTGTGGTCATACGCCTTGAGTTTAAGTCTAATTTTTTCCATTTTCTCCCCTAATAAAGAACTCGTCACCTCTAGTATTTCAACTCGAAACCTACAAAGATGACTAAATAAGGACCGTGATTTTACTAAAATTTTACTTAAAAGTCAAGTATATAGGGATTTGTAATCCAAAGTTATTGATTTTATTTCCTTTTAATAAGGAAAAGAATATAATTCACTCATGCAATTACTTGAAAATCTTTATGATATAAAACACAAAAATAATCACTTCTATGATAGAAAACTTAGAATTTCTTCAAAAAGAACCCTTATAAATGGTCCAAAAAAAAGTGGTAAAACCACTATAATCATAGATTATATTTCAAACTTTGCACAAAATGAGATTTTATATGTTGACTTAAATGACACAAGAGTTGATAAAAAAAATATTGCAAAAAATATTCATAAGTTTGTTAAAAATAATCCTATAAAAATCTTAGTAATCGAAAATTTTGATTCTAGTTTTGAGCTACCAGATACCGAAGAAATCATACTTACATGTAGAGATAGTTTAGATGGATTTGATACTATAACACTCTTTCCACTTGACTTTGAAGAGTTCATTTCTTTTGATGCTAGACACTCCAACATAGAGCATATATTTCAGATATACGCCAATACAGGCTCATACCCACAAGTCGTACTTAACTCATCTAACAGCGTTCATTGGTCAATGCAAGAGATGCTCACCGTTATGATAGATGACAAGATAGAGTTTGAGATTTTTAAAAAACTCAGTGAAGCACAAAGTTCTAAAATCTCTCTTTATCAGATATATAATCAGCTAAAATCTTTTATAAAAATTTCAAAAGACTCACTCTATAAGAAAGTTAGAAAATTAGAAGATGATAAAATGGTATTTTTAGTAGAAAAGTTTGGCTCAGCCAAATCAGCCAAAAAACTGTTTCTCATTGACTTTGCTCTTAAAAATGCTCTTACCTTCAAAAAAGAGTTCTTAAAAAGATTTGAAAATATGGTTTTTTTAGAGCTTATGAAGAAAGGCAATCAAACCTACTACACAAACTTTTTAGATCTTTACATTCCAAAAAAGGATTATGCGGTTCTTTGCATACCTTTCTTGCCGCAAGAGATGATAAAACTAAGACTTCAAAAAATACTTCTACATGTAAAGGAGTTGAGAGTTAAAAAGATAGATATAGTAACAGTAGGGAACGAAGGAGAATTTTGGCTAAAAAATATAAAATGTACTATTATTCCATTTTGGGATTGGGCATTGCAGGATTAAATATAGGGCACCTCTAAAAACCCTTATAGTCTCAAAGAATTATGCAAGAAGTCTAATATACAATAGTTTGGGTTCAACAATTTACAAGTATTTTAAGAGTATAATTTTATTTTGCGAGTGGGGGGTATCTGACCCTGGTGGGCAGCACGGGCTTCAAACCCGATGTTTGGGCGGTTGACCGTCTGAAGGTAGGTTCGATTCCTACACCTTCTCGCCATTTTCTTAATAAAAGAATATATATGCACAACAAAAAATTTCAGAAATCAAAAGTTTTTACCATCTCATTCGCACACTTTGCACATGATGTCTACTCATCTTTTTTAGCTCCTCTTTTACCTCTTCTTATTGCTAAGTTAGAAATGAGCCTATTTATGGCTGCTTTTTTAGATATATCAAGAAGAATACCATCTCTTTTCAATCCATTTTTTGGTCTTATTGCAGAAAAAACTGGAGCTAAATACTTTGTAATACTAACACCTGCAATTACCGCTACTTGTATGAGTTTGATTGGTCTAACATCATCCTATGTTGTACTACTTATACTACTTTTTGTAGCTGGTATTAGTGCTGCACTTTTTCATGTTCCTAGCCCAACTATGATCAAAGAGAGTTCAGGAGATAAAACAGGGACTGGTATGAGTTTTTTTATGGTTGGCGGTGAGTTAGCAAGAAGTGTTGGTCCTCTTGTAGCAACTGCGGCAGTATCTTGGTGGGGACTTGAAGGTATCTATAAACTTCTTCCTGTTGGAATCATCGCTTCTATTATTCTATATATAAAACTAAAAGATTATGATTTAGAAAGACCTCTAAGAAAGCCAAAAGAGAAAGGTGATACAAAAAGACTTTTAAAAAAATACTTTCCATTTTTTATGGTTTTAGGAGGGTTTATACTATTTCAATCTGGTATCAAAAGTGCATTGACCCTATACCTTCCTGTTTATCTAATAGACCAAGGTGAATCACTTTGGTATGCAGGTATCTCTCTATCTATACTACAATTTTCTGGAGTTCTTGGAGCTTTAGTTGCTGGAAATATTTCAGATAAAATTGGCAGAAAACCAACTCTTATCTTGGCTAGTACGGGCTCTGCTGTAAGTGTAGCTCTTTTTATCTACTTTAACAATATTTTTATACTTGGTATCATAGGATTTTTCCTTCTCTCAACAGGACCAATACTCATGGCAGCAGTTCAAGACACCAACTCAAATATGCCAACATTTATGAATAGCATGTATATGTCTATCAACTTTGGAGTTAGCTCTGTTATAGTATTTATAGTTGGATTTTTAGGAGATACTTTAGGGCTCAATACAACTTATATAATTTTTAATATATTGGCAATTGGCTGTATACCAATGGGGTTTTTGCTAACAAGATATATAAAATAACTTCTTACGATATTTTTATAGCAATTTCTTTGAATTTATCTTTTAGTACAATAAAAATATCAACTAAAACAGGGTCAAAATGAGTTCCTCTACCATCTATAATAATCTGCTCTGTTTCTTCAAATGAGATAGCTTTTTTATAAACTCTTCTGCTTATTAAAGCATCATAAACATCAGCTAAAGCCATCATCCTAGCTTCCAATGGTATATCTTCACCTTTTATGCCCTCAGGATAACCTGTTCCATCCCATTTCTCATGATGACTATGTGCTATACGAAGCGCAATCTTTAAAAATTCATTGTCCTTATGTTCTACCAAAGCATTTTCCAAAATCTTTTTACCAATGCTAGGATGCTCTTTCATTACCAAAAATTCTTCAGCAGTTAATCGTCCAGGTTTTTTTAATATATCATCAGGTATAGCAACTTTTCCTATGTCATGAAGTGGACTAGCTCTATATACTAAAGAGATATACTCTTTAGTTAAAATATTTTGATACATTTTTTTCTTATATAAGTATTCGCACATGCAATTTATATATTCTTTTGTTCTTTTTATATGTGCGCCTGTTTCTGTATCTCTACTCTCAACAACTAATGCCATACTATCAATCGCAGAAGAGTGAGCCTTGTTTAATTCTATATAAAAAGATTTTCTTTCTTGGTAATCCAAAACTATTAAAACAATATTAATAATAAAAAAACATACACTAATTGGAACTAAAAAATATGCGGAAGATAGATAGATATTGTCACTTAACATATAAAGTGATAATATTATGTATATGATTGCAGCTACTACAAAAACTTGTAAAATTTTAATATGTTCTTTAAGAAGCATGTAATAGAGTAAAATTAGAGAGAGAAAAATAGAAAAAATAATATTTGTGTATTTTATCCATAATGGCTGATACCTTAACTCATCATGCAAAATATTATCAATAAGAGTTGCATGGACCCTTACACCAGCTATAGTCTCCCCTGCTGAGATAAGATATCTATCATGAAGACCAATAGCGGAAGTTCCTAGCAATACAAATTTTCCTTGCAATGCATTTTTATCAATTTTTCCTAAAAGTAAATCAACAGCAGAGATAGTTGTATACCAATCTTTATCATAAAAATTTAGTAATACCTCTGTATTCTCTCCAATTTTTATACTATGATTGAGTATAGAAACATCCTCTCTATTTAAAACAACCTTATCTAAACTTGTAAACATAGCAAGACCTAGTATAGGGACAACATAATCTTTATACTGCATAAAAAGTGGTACTCTTCTAAATATACCATCAGAGTCTGTAGAAGAATTTATAAATCCTACGGAAGAACTGCTACTTTGAATTTTTTCTATATTGCACAATATATTATTGGCTCTATATCCTATAATCGATTTATCTTTTATGTCTATATTTTGTTCTGGCAACTGGCACTCTTCATCTTTTGTTTTATTGCTACTCAGATAAACAGCTAAAACAGTTTGTGAGTTGTTTATGTACCTTTTAAATATCTCATCATTGTCATAAAAATGTCTTGATAAACCATCTATCTTTATATCTTTAGAAAAATAGTTTTTATAAAATTTTATCATTTGATCTGGAGATGTTTTATCAGGCTCCGCAAATATAACATCAAGCCCTATTGAGGTAGGGCTAGCACTGCTAATTGTACGAATCAAATTAGCTAAAATAACTCTAGACCAAGGCCATTGCCCTATTGTATTTAAGCTTTTTTCATCTATATCTACTACTACAACTGAACTTTTAGAAGTTGAGCTGTCTGCTTTTATAGTATTACTAATAATATCATACAATTTATAATCAAAATACTCAATAATACCACTCTTATATAGTCCTGTATTAAGCAGGATTATAAAGAAAAATCCAATAAGTATTTTGAAGTATTGCATACTATTTTATAAAAATTTCTACTCTACGATTTCTTGCTTCAGCTACATTATCTTTAGTCTTTATCAATAAATCACTCTCTCCATATGATTTAACTTTCAGATTATTAAAATCTGCGCCCGAATCTAAAATCCAATTTTTAACATATTGTGCACGCTTTAATGCTAACTTTGTATTATATGTTGCTGAGCCTTTTGTATCTGTATGCCCTATGATATTCACATCACAAGGTATTCTTTGTTTAATTTGAACTAAAATATAAGGCAGCTTCTTTTTTGAACTCTCTGTTAGTTCATTTGAATTGTTTTTAAAATATAAATTTACATGTACAGGCTCTAAAGGTATAGCTTCAATAGCACTTTTGAATCTGCTCTTTATCTCATCTTTTGGCATTATTTTTACTTCACTTGCAAAATCACCTTTTGATGATATACTAACATACTGACCTGTTTTATCTATAATTTTTGATCCTGCAGCTGTTGTTATAACTATAGCATTTGGATTTCCTTTGTTATCGGCTAAAACTACTGTTGTACTAGTTCCTGTGTTCATAACTGAAGCAATAAACATGACAATCCAAGTTGCAATTACAGCTACTTCCATTACTTCACCTCCACATAAAACTTAGTTCCACGAATACCTATAACACCTTCTGGAATTCTAAACTTTACTGATTCAGGAGATAATTTTCCTAGCTTTCCTGACTCATAAGTAGCTAGACCTTTTTTCATATTAACATCAAATAAAAATTCATCTTGTGATGGTCTAAAAAGATACTTATCTATTGATAAAATACTGTTTTTACCAAGAGAAATAATAGTGCCATCTTCAAATATCATACCTATACTGCTATTGTCTTTGGTAATTATGACATCATGTTCTTGAATCTTTTGCCCCACAGATAGTTTTTGCATTTGATCCTGTTTTTTAGCAAAAACATCCCCTGAAATATTTTTAACTATTGCCACATCAGCTGAAAATAGATACGACAAAGTAAATAGTAAAACAAATAAAATACGAAACATATTGACTCCTTAATAAAGTATGTTACTATTTTATCACTTAAAATTATCTCAATACTAAACTTGTTCCACTAAATTCTTTTAATACTGCTACTATGCTACTATACTCATAACCAGCATCTTTCAGCCTTTTTACTAGTCCTATTGTATCACTCTCTTTTACCGCTATCAAAAGTCCGCCTGAAGTCTGTGCATCGTAGAAAAATATCTCATTTTGGTACTCTTTTTTAACCTCTACATGTAGAGATACATACTCTTGGTTTGCATATGTCCCTGCTGGGATTATTCCCATATTGGCAAGCTCTATTGCCTCGCTTATGATTGGGATTGAGTTAAAATCAAACTCTATTGTAAAGTTTTTTCCACTCATCTCATAGGCGTGTCCTGCTAAACCAAATCCAGTCACATCCGTGCAAGCACTAACATCAAAATCACGCATAATCAAAGATGCTTTATAGTTTAGTTGAGCAAGTATATCTGCTGTTTTCTCTACAGCCTTAGCATCAAGCATATCTGCTTTTATACCAGTTGTTAACACTCCCATGCCTATAGGTTTTGTTAAAATCAAAACATCACCAACTCGTGGTGTATTGTTCCTATATATCTTTTTAGGATGCACAAAACCAGCAACACTAAGTCCATATGTCATCTCTGGAGTCTCTATAGTGTGTCCACCAACAATAATCCCACCACACTCTTGTACCTTTGAAAGTCCACCTTGTAAAATCTCATTGAGTACTTCTGCTTTGTGATTACATCCATCAAATCCTACAAGATTGAGTGCTGTTGCTACATCTGCACCCATGGCAAAAACATCACTCAAAGAGTTTGCTGCTGCAATTTGACCATAAATATATGGATCATCCACTACGGGTGTTATGTAGTCTACAGTTTGGACCAATGCTCTTTCATCATCTAGCCTATATACACTTGCATCTTCATTTGATGCTTCCATTCCTATAATAAGATTATCATTGCTACTTTTAAGCTCGCCAAGTGCATGTGATAGCTCACCCGGAGCTAGTTTAGCGGCTCATCCAGCAGCCTTGACAAACTTTGTCAATTTACTACTATTGTTCATTTTATTGTCTCCTTTTTACTGAGCAAAGCCCAGTAAAAATTCCTCTCACTCCTGTGAAGCAAAGCGGTTTACTTAAGTAAATCACTCTCTTTGAGAAAGCTTACGCCTTGAGTAGAGGCTTTTTTCTTTATTGTGTAATTTATAGTGATATAGTTCCATCTGAGTTCAATAAAGACTCTACAGTTCCATAAGCATTCCCAACTACTCCAACCTTAAGTTCATCACTTACCTCGTAAAAATCCAAGCATACTCCACAAGAAAAAATTTCTACACCTTTTTTCTCCAACTCTTGCAAGATTTCAACAGCAGCTGTATTTTTTGTGGTTAGGTATATCCCTTTATTTACACATATAACTGTTTTTGGTAGCTTTGGAAGTTCCAAAATACTCTTTAAAAAGCCAACTATTAGTTTGCTACCAAGCTCGCCTTCACCAACTTTATCGTCTTTTATAAAAAGTACTTTATTAAGAAACTTGTCACCATCCGGATCTACAACTGAACAAGCAAAACCCTTTACTATAGTGATTTTAACAGAACCATCTTCTGTAATCTCATCGCTTACACTCAATCCTTCATTATTGGCAAATCTTATGACATTTTCTCTAGAAGCATTTGAATCAACAAGTACCTCAAGAAGAGCATTATCATCTAAAAGATCTAGTGATTTTTTTGTGTTTATTACTGGCTCAGGACACGCTAAGCCTCTACAGTCTATCTTCATTATTTCATATTCTCTTTTATCCATTTTGTAGCATCTTCGACTGTTGCAAACTTATTTGATTTTGCTACTTGAACTGCACCTTCGTAGAAACGAATTCTAATTCCATCTTGAACCTCATCAATCTTAACTCTTGTAATTCTGTTAGTATTTAAAAATACTCTATCATTTAATGTTACAAACATTTTTCATCCTTTAAATTTTTATTTTCTAAATTATACCTATTTTAACCTATTATTTACAAATCTTACACTTAAAAATATTAAAATTGAGATAATTACCATAATCGCAGCAACAGGAGCAGAGTAACTCAAGCCATAGCTTGTAAATCTATCGTAAATGAGAACAGGTGCTACCATAGGATGATAAGCTATCATGATTACCGCTCCAAACTCTCCCAAGCCCCTTCCCCACATCATCAATGCCCCATTTATGATGTCCTTTCTAGCATTTGGAATTGAAATTCTTAAAAAAACTTGCATGGGATTTGCTCCAAGTGTTCTTGCTACTTTTTCAAGTTTTACATCAACTTTTTTAAAACCCTCTTTAGCTCCGTTTATCAAAAATGTAGAAGAAAGAAACATCATAGCAATCATAATTCCCATTTGGGTATCTACAAAAGTAATTCCAATCGACTTAAAAGCATCAGATATTGCTCCTGTTCCAAATATCATAAGAAGGGCAATTCCTGCTGCTGTATGAGGAATCATAATAGGTATATCTATAAGAGCCTCAATAAAAGAGCGTCCAAAAAAATTATACCTTGCTATTATATATGCCAAAGGTAGACCAGTAATAAGAACAAAAATCATAGCCCACAAAGAGACTTTCATAGTTAAGTAGATAGAACCTACTACATCTTTTTGCTTTAGTGTGTCTAGCAGCATCATTAAATCATTGCCAAATATCATATTTAACAGAGGAACAGCTAAAAAAAGAAGGACAATAGTAGCTAAAAATATTAAACTATATAAAAACCAATTTCTCATAAGTAACTTATATCCTTTCTATTAAATCCAACATATATACTCTCTCCTCTATCTGCATAACACCCTAAGAAATCACGCTTGAGTAACTTAGCAAAAAGTTGCTCCTCTCCAACTCTTACAAATATCTTATAGTGATCAACTATGCCCATACACTCTTCTAGTTTTCCCATAAAAACATAATCACAATTTAACTCATCTTTAGATATATATATCGCATTAGGATCTACTGAAAAAAGCCTATTGCCCCTTTTATCAAGCATTTTATCATTGAGTATATTTTTAAAGCCTAAAAACTTTGCAACTTCTATATTTGCAGGACTATTTAAGACATCACTTGCAGATCCTATCTGTTTTATTTGCCCATTCATAACTATGGCAATTCTATCAGCAAGGTACGAAGCTTCACGAAAGTTATGTGTTACATGTATTGTTGTAAGGTTATATCTTCTATGAATATCTTTTAAAAACTTCATAATAGAGTTTCTAAAAGTAGGGTCAATCGCACTCAAAGGCTCGTCTAAAAGAAGTATTTTTGGTTTTGAAAAAAGGGCCCTTGCAATAGCTACTCTTTGTCTCTCACCGCCTGATAAGTTATCTACCTCTCTTGATAAAAGTGGTCCTAATCCTAAAAAATCAGCTAAATCATGTAGGGTTTCTTCTGGGTTTTTTACACTTTTATATCTTGCAGAAAACATTATATTATCTCTGACATTCATATTGGGAAAGAGTGCAAAATCTTGATATACAAATCCCACATCTCTATTTTCTGGTGTAAGTTTCGATATATCTTTGTTTTTAAAGTTTATCTTACCCTTCACCGCATTGAAACCTGCAATTGATTCTAAAAGAAGTGTTTTACCACTTCCACTTTGACCAAGGAGAACAAAATATTCTCCCTGATTTACTTTAAAATTTATATTATCTAGTTTAAAATTTCCTAACTTGTATGAGAGATTTTCTACTTCAAATATATTCATTACTTTCCTATTATACTTGCATTGCCAGTAATAACAGGTGGATTTATAATACCCTGTCCATTCTTTTTCATGATTGCCTGACCCTCGCTAGATAGTACAAAGTTGACAAACTTAACTGCACCATCTTTATTGATTGGAGATTTATCATTTTGAACTACTGTGATACCATAAACCATAGGAGCACCTTTTTTTGTTATCCAAGTTCCTGGTTTTTTCCCATTGATTTTAAATTCTGCTTTTTTGTATTGCTCTTTTAAATCTGCACTTTTTAGAGAAACTTCTGGTGGAAGGGTAATATACTTTAATCCATGTTGCTCGGCTACTGATTTGTATATAAAAAGATAATCATACATGCCAGCTTCAATTAAGCCCAACAAATCAGTCTCTTTTGGGCGGACGATAACTTTTTTTGTATCTTCCTCACCGTTAGTATAGCTCTCACCATATCCAAATAGTTTATCATAAAAATTTGGTTCTTTGTAAAAATCTTCAGCAAGTTTTGTAACTAACATTGAGCGGTAACCGCAAGGGTCCATATTTGGATTTGAATGTCCTACTTTTACACCATCTCTTAAAAAAATCTCTGTCCAGTTTTTAGAATTGATCTCATCTGCATATTTTGATTTTGGGGTATATGCTATCGCCATCTCATTTGTAACAAACTGTGCGTTAAACTTTGCATCTTTTGGAATCATTAAGTTATCGATTACTTTATAATCTGCACTTGCCATAACATCTGCTGGTTTACCTATATCGGTTATTTTTCTTGCACATGCTCTGCTCCCTGCTGGCTCTCTCTTAACATCATACTGAGGATATTTTGCTTCAAAAACCTTCTCTATCTCACCAAATGGAACACTCAAACTACCCGCATGAAAAATTACAATATCCTGTTTTGCAAAACCAAATGTTGCAACCAAACTCAATGCTAAAATCAACTTTTTCATCAATATCCCCTTTTATAATATGCATATTTTGCATATTAGACTTCTTGCATAACCCCTTGTAGTCTCAGAGGAATTAGAAGTAGTAAGATTGTTCAAAACCTTTTTTGAGTAATAGCCATAGCTATTGCGATGAAAAGTTTTGTGCAAGATTGCTACTTCTAATTCCTCCCTGCGGGCAACTCATAGATAAACTTGAGCTTCGTTAGTTCATCTCATCCGTGCACAAGGCACGCAAGAGATAAACTGCCTCACTCAAACTTATCTATGAGTTGCTGAGACTGCAAGGGGTTATGCAAGAAGTCTAATTATTGATAGTAGTATTTAAAAATAACTACTTAAACTCTCTTTTATTCCTAGGTTTCAAAAACAACTCTTTGAAACGCTCATTTGCATACTCTTCTATGTCTTTTTCTAGCTGCTTATAGCTATCTATAAACTCATTTGCTCTTGGTGTCAGCTTGCTTCCTCCTTGCCCTCCTCCTCCTTTTTGCGATTCAACCAAAATATCATCTAGATTTTTTTGTAATATTTTTACATGTGTCCATGCTTTTTTATAGTTCATACCCAGTTTTTCGGCTGCTTTTGCTATGCTTCCCTCTTGTTCAATAAGTTCTAAAACTTCCGTTTTACCTTTGCCAAAAAGAAGCTCACCCTCTTGATTTTCTATCCAGCTTTTTGTTTTCAAATAGAGTCTTGCTCGTCTTTTTTCAGTAAAACAGCCAAGCTCACAATAGGTAACATCTATATTTTTCTCTTTTAGGGTTCCTCTTATCTTCTTTAATCCAATACCTCCAGCTTGAGCTCTTGCATCTTTACATGTAACTCTTTTTTTATCATCTAAAAATGGTGTTAGTCTATCTTCTGCCTCTTGGCTATACTCTCCTGTTCCCTTTAGATTGCCAAACTGTCCAAGCTCACAAGCTGCTATACGAACACCTAACTCTTTTGCTTTTTGACCAACTTCGCCAATAGGTGTTTTAGATTTGGCTGATATTTTATATGCATCTTTGCAGTCAAGCTTTCCATCTTCATTTAAATACTCTTCTATAAACTCTTTCAAACTCATACTTCTATCCTTTGTGGATTTCTATAGATATTCATCTTTTTACCTCTTACAAAACCTATAAGAGTTAGTCCAAACTTATCTGCTATGTTTAAACCTCGGCAAGTTGAGGCTGTTCTTGAAGCTAAAATTGGAATTTTATGCATAACTGCTTTTGCAACCATCTCTGAACTAAGCCTTCCACTAACCATTAAAAAGCATCTGCTTACATCAACGCCAGCAAGTCTTGCTTTTCCAACTGCCTTATCTATTGTGTTGTGTTGAGCTATGTCTTCGCCTATGAAATATGTCTCTTCATCAAAATATACCTTTGCTGTATGAACACAACCGGTTTGCTCATAAAGAGGGCATTGGGTATAGAACTTTGCCATCTCCTCAAAGAGTAGGTCTACTTTTATAGAAAAGTTTGAGTCTATCACTCCTGAGTCAATCGCTTTTGGAGAGATATGAGTACTACTAGCTCGCCCACAACCACTTACAATAACACCTTCTAAATCTAGTCTATCCAAACTATTTTCTACTACATCTGCTTCGACTATAGCTTCAAAATTTTTCTCTTCATTATCCCTATCTATAATCTCAATTTTTCTTATATCCTTTACATCTTTTATTATATTTTCACTCATAAGGTAGCCAACACTTAACTCTTTGAGATCAACTCTAACAGCCATCATAGCTCCAATTCTTTTTTTATTTACTATGATTGTTAGTTTGACTTCTCGTATAACACTATCGTCTTGTTCGACTTTTTTACCGTTAATTACCTTGGTTACTTTTGTTTCAAATATAGTCCACATGATACTGCCTTAAAATTAATATGCAATTATAGCATATTTTAAATCAAAGTTTGTCATATTTATGACAAATCTACAATATTTTC
>JALSME010000025.1 GCA_026987955.1 Sulfurospirillum sp. | reverse complement strand
TTTTATTCATTATAAGTCATGCAAGTTAAAAACAATATAAAAACTAGAATTCGATGGGTTCTTTACTTAGTGATGTGGCTAATATTTCACAAACCTGGTTATACTCTTGCTCAACTTCCATCTGCTCTTCAAATAATTTTTCTTTTAGAAACCTCTTTTCTTCTCTCTTCTCTTCCCATTTTTTTAACTCTTTTCTTGTGTTGTTTAGTATATTGGTCTGTGTTTTTATAGTAATTTCTACCTGCTTAAATGCCTCAAGAAGATCTCTTTTTGAAAATTCTAACCTGTTAATTGGTGTAGAATTTGATGAGCTATTTTCATCTAAAGCAAAAATTTCATCTTCAACTTGCTCAATTGCAAAAAGAAGTTCTGATCTCCTTCTTTTAATCTTTTCCATTTCATCTAAACTTCGCTCTAATATATTTTGTGCCTTATGTACTCTTAATTCAATATTTTTAATCTCTATATTTTTATGTGTAATTTTTATAGAAAGTAACTCTCTGCGTTTTAAAGTAGCCAATATACTCTGGAAATTATATATTTTTCCTTTTTTATTCATAAGAGGTGCTTTATGTAGTTTCATCTTGCTATTGTAGATCTTTTTACTTTCAGAATACTGCTTTAAAAACTTTATAGCTCTTAAATTTCCATCTAATACTTCATTAAAAAGGTAACAAGATAAATCTTTTAACATTTTTAATGCATGTTGTTTAAATACTACATTATTATATGTATTTAAATCTTTTTCATCTATATTAACTATAGAAGATTTAACCACTTTATTTATAATAGAAAAAAACTTCTGTGGATATTTTTCATAAAACTCTTTGGAGCTATACCTAAAAAAATCAAACCCATCATCTATTGATTTTTGTAGTGCAAAACTCAACTCTTCGCCTAGCGAATCTACAAACCTTTCATCATGTAACATGTCTGTCTTATCTAGCTCTTTTTCATCTTCATATATATAATTGAACTTTTTCAAAAATATCTTCTTATTTAAAAATATAACTATATCCCTTGGCTCAAGATCATAAACCATAGTGATCTGTTCTCTAATAATCTCTTTTAAAGGTGATGCTTTTAAGCCTAGTAAAGTTGCCTCAAATCTATTTCTAGATGGTTTATCAAACATATATAGAGAGTCATTAAAAAAAGTGTTTTCTACCTCATCTTTATAATAAATTAACTCCTGTCTTAGAGCATGAATCTGTCTATCTTGCTCTTCCGAATCAGCTCCTTTGTCAAAATATTTTACAATCTTAAATCTCTCTTCATCCTCATAAACAAAAACTTTTTGAAAAATTGCATTAAAAAAATCTTGAAGTGCTGTTTTTATAGCTTCTGCTCTGCTAGTTCCTACTGTTGTTTGTACTGATGCTATAGCTCGCTGAAGAGAGGAAACTCTCTTTGCATTGAAATCAGTAGCATAAAGGGTATAATCATAATTTTCACACATATAGTCTAAAATACTAGAGTATATATCTGCTTCTTGCATAGTTTAACCTCTTTTTTTGTATTATATCACAATCAAAAGAGTACCAAGGGGTATAACATGGACTTAAAATATAAAATTGAAGAGCTTATTAGTCAAAATGCAGATGATTTTAAAATATCAAAACTTATCAAAGAGCACATAAAAGAGTATCTAGAATCACTAGATGAAATATTTACCCAAACTCAAGGAAAAGATTTTTTAGTAAAGCACACAAAAAGAGTTGACCAGTTTTTACTACTTATATACAAATACAGCCTTCGTAAATTTTTCGGAAACTATTTACCATTTGCAAATAACATACCCATAACTCTAACTGCAATGGGAAGCTATGGAAGAGAGGAGCTTTGTGTCTACTCTGATATAGATTTAATGATAGTATATAAAGATATTGAAGGTTACAATCTTGAACCAATCATAGAATCAATGCTATATCTTGCGTGGGATTCTGGTTTAAAACTAGGTCATCGTGTACACAAAGTAGACGAACTTTTTAAAGCTAGTAATAGTGATCTTACCATCAAAACTGCAATGCTTGAATCTAGATTTTTATGTGGTTCAAACTTTCTCTGGATGGAGATAGGAAATGAGCTACAAAAAATAGCAAAATACAATCTTCCTGAGTTTGCAAGAGAAGTCAGTAAAGCCTACTATGAAAGGCGCCAAAAAAACCCGTTATTAATGGAGCCTGATATAAAAAATGGAATAGGAGGCTTAAGAGAATCTCATACTATAAGATGGCTAAGCAGAGCCATATTAAATAGAGCCAAACTAAGGCAACTTATTCCAAAATATATTACAGAGAAAGAATTCAAAGAGTATAGATCTGCACTAGAATTCCTATACAGAGTCCGTTCTGCACTTCATCTAAGTGCAAAGAAAAAGCAAGATATATTAAATATGGAGTTTATTCCAGATATAGCAAAGAAACTTGGATTTAAAGATAAAAAACTAATTAATGCTCAAATACAACTTTGCAAAAAAACCTTTTCCTCTTTACAAACTATTGATATAACCTGCCAAATATTTTTAAAAAAACTTGTAGCCCCATACTTTTTTGAAAAAAGTTCAATAAAACTGTTAAGAGAAAATAGACTTGAAAATGGGATATACAAGATAGATAATTTAATTGTAGCAAAAAGAGAAAAAAACCCAGTTTCACTTTTACATGTATTAGATGAAATAGCTAAAATTGACTATAAAGATATGGAATTTGATATAAGTTATGTTGACTACATACGAAAATCAAACTATATTGATCATAACTCAGAAGATATTTATAAAAAATTTAAAAAAATTATATTTAATAACTACACATATGCTACTTTTAAGGCACTCTATAGTGCAAACCTACTAGGACAGCTCATAAAACCATTTGCACACATTAAGTACCTTGCACAATTTGATGGCTATCATCAACACCCCGTGGATAGACACTCTTTATTAGGTCTATATTTTTTAGAAAATATAAATGAACCATTTATTCAGGCCCTATATGATGATCTTTGCACAGAAGGCAAAGCACTCATAAAACTTGTTGTTTTTATGCATGATATTGGAAAAGGTAGGCGAAGTGATCATAGTGAAGTAGGAGCAAAAATCTTTAGAGGCTATGCTTCAAAACTGGGCTTTAGTAGTAATGCTATCTACACAGGTGTTGTTCTAATAAAACACCATACACTTATGAGTAATACCGCTAATAGGGAGGATATATACAATGAGAATGTTCTTTTATCCTTTACAACGAAACTAGAAAATCCTCAAATTTTGAAGCTTCTTTATATACTTACATATTGTGACATAAATGCTGTTGGGAAAAACATATATAGTGGTTTTATATCTAAAATTCTTAGAGAACTATATAACCTTTCAAGCGAAATGTTTGATAAAAAAGAACTTCTTGGAGAGACAAAAAGACGCCTTAGAAAAGAGGCCCAACTAAAAAGATTTGATGAATTCAAACTACTTCCAAGGCTGCTACAAAGAAAAATTCTATCAATTTCATCAAATTATTTCTTTATAAAACACAAACCTCATGAAATCGTAAAAATTGCAACTATAGCAAAAAATGCAGATTCATTTGAATATAAAATAGAAAATGATACTCATCTTAGTATATCAATTATAAAATCTGAAGAGCTAAATGTTGGCTATCTACTTGGCAAACTTGGATATTTAGACCTATTAAATATGGAAGTATTTAAACTTTATGATGAAAAAAAATATTTTAAAATAGATTTTCATGAAAAAGTTGAAATGAGTGATATTGAACCTATCAAATTACTTATAAAACATAGTTTTGACATGAGTAAATCCACTACACTTTGTAAACCAATTATTAAAAAAACAGAGATTGATTTAGATTGTGAACACTCAAAAAGTCTTGCAAAACTTAGCGTAAGTACACAAAATCAAAAAGGACTCATGGCATACATGATGAGTGTATTTGATGACGAAGGGATAGAAGTCTCCACTGCAAAAGTTCAAACTATTAAAAACAAAGCAAGAAATCTATTTTTAATAGAAAAAAGTGTAGAATTATGTGAAAACAGAGATAAAATTTTAGAACTTTTTACAACTAAATAAAGGAAAATAAATATGTGTGGAATTGTAGGATATATTGGAAAAGCTGAGAAAAAAAAATTTTTAATAGATGGCTTACAAGAACTAGAATACAGAGGTTATGATAGTGCTGGAATAGCCATTTTAAAAAATGGAAATATATCTTCATTTCGTGCACTTGGAAAACTTGAAAACTTGAGACAAAAAACAAAAGAGTTCTCAAGCAGCGGTTTTGGTATTGGTATAGGTCATACAAGGTGGGCAACACATGGAAAGCCGACAGAGGCAAATGCCCACCCTCATAGTGGTGAATTTACATATATTATACACAATGGAATTATTGAAAACTACAAAGAGATTAAAGAAGATTTACAAGCAGAGGGTATAAAGTTTCTATCTCAAACTGATTCTGAAGTTATAGTTCATCAGTTTGAACAGTTTATAAAAAAAGGACTTAACTCAAAAGAGGCATTCAAAAAAACTATTGAAGTTATTGAGGGTGCTTATGCTATATTATTAATTACAAAAGATGAGCCAGAAACTATATTTTTTGCAAAGAATGCAGTTCCTATGATACTTGGTCAAAACTCCTGCGGTGAAAAATTTATGAGCTCATCAGACTCTCCTTTAATTGGACATGCAACTGATGTAATTTATCTTAATGATGGTGATTTCGGATGGGTTAAAAAAGATAAAATCACTATTTTTAATGGAGAAGTTTCAATTGCCCCAACATTTGTAACTCTTGGAAGAGACAAGATATATGCACAAAAAGACGGTTTTAGATTTTTTATGGAAAAAGAGATTTATGAACAAGAAAGTGTAGTAAGTGAAACCCTAATGGGAAGGGTAAATGATAATGGAGTTGAGCTTGACGAACTAAAGAATATAAATTTTAGTAATATTAATGCAATTACTATCTGTGCTTGTGGAACTAGTTATCATGCAGCTCTTACAGCAGCATATCTATTTGAAAGAATTTCAAAAATCAAATGCCAAGTTGAGATTGCTAGTGAATTTAGATACAAAAAGCCACTTTTAGACCAAGGTACTCTATTTTTAGTTATTAGCCAAAGTGGGGAGACTGCAGATACTCTAGAAGCATTAAAGATGGCAAAAAAAGCAGGTATGAAAACTGTTGCTATTTGTAATGTAGACAACTCATCAATAGTAAGGCTTTCAGATGCCACAATTCTTACTCGAGCAGGTATAGAAAAGGGGGTAGCAAGTACAAAAGCTTTTGCTACTCAAATTGTAACTCTTTGGATGCTATCACTATACCTCGGAAATAAAAAACAAAATATCAGTAAAAAAGTTTTACAAGAAGAAATTAAAGCTCTACTTCATACTCCAAGTGTGTTACATGTAAAGGATTCGATACATGAAAAGATAAGGAGACTATCCAAAAGATACCTTCATGGTCATGGCTTTTTCTTTATTGGTCGTGATATATTCTTTCCACTTGCTCTTGAGGGTGCACTGAAACTTAAAGAAATCAGCTATCTTCATGCAGAGGGATACCCAGCAGGAGAGATGAAACATGGTCCAATTGCACTAGCAGATAGTGAGCTTTTTACAATAGCTCTTATGCCTAAAAATATGCTTTATGATAAAACAAAAAGCAATGTTGAAGAGCTAAGTGCAAGAGATGCAACTATACTAGCTATATCTCCTTTAGAGTTTGACTTAGCGGATGATTTTTTACAAACCTCGCTACAGGACCATCCTATGAGTGAATTTTTTGAAATGATGATAATAACACAGATTTTAGCTCTTGAAATTTCAGTAAGACTTGGAAACGATGTTGATATGCCAAGAAATCTTGCAAAATCTGTTACAGTTGAGTAATGAAGTACCTACTAATAATTGCATTTATATCGATATTTATAGGCTGTGAGAAAAAACAGGATAAAGTGGTTGAAGTATCAAATAAAAATACTCTACAAATAGAGAGTATAAAACCTGCTCCAACAAATCCAAATAGCTTGGAGTATGAAGAGTACTATATTGAAAATATCATACTAAATGGCTCAAATCAAAACCTTGGTTTTGCAACAAAAACTATGGATGCAGGAATAGCACATAAGATGGATGCAAAAAATATAGCACGATATGTAATGCTTCTTAGAGGTAAAAAAAGTAGTGATGATATAAAAGCAAAAAAATCAGCAATTTTCTATACTAGCAATTGTGGTGGATGTCATGGCAACGATGGAAAAGGTCTACACGGTACTTTTCCTGATTTGACACGACCACAATTGCTAGGTATAATGAAAAAAAATAAACTTTATGATGGAGATATTTTTGATTGATTATTCAAAGCAAATTACTGTTTTATATGTAGAAGATGATAAAGATGTCCGTTTAGGATATGAAAGAGCACTTAAAAGGTATGTTAAAAAGCTTTTTGTTGCTAAAGATGGACTAGAGGGATTAGAAGTCTATAAACTACATAAACCAGATATAATCATAAGTGATATAAATATGCCTAATAAAAATGGGATAGATATGGCAAAAGAGATAAAAGAGATAAAAAAAGATCAAGCAATCATCTTTACAACTGCACATACAGAGTCTAAATATACACTTGAAGCATTAAAAATGCAAGCAGATGGATATATGGTCAAACCAATTAATAAAAAAAACCTTAGAGAGAAAGTCGAAGAGATTGCTAGGCATATTACACTAGAAAAAGAGAGTATAAAAAACCAAAAAATTTTACAAAAAATTCTTGATAATCAGACTAGTATAACTGTACTAACAGATTTTGAAAATATAGAGTTTGCATCAAAATCATTTTTTTCACTATTTGAAGTTGAAAACAAGAATGAATTTTTTAAAATTTACCCAAATATGCTCGATATATTTGTAAAGCATGATAACTACATAAATGGAAGTGATAAATATGAGTTTCTAAAAAAATACAGTCTTGCAGGTGATGAAAACAAAATTGTCTCAATAGCTGCATTAGATGGAGATGTAAAAGCCTTTTTTATAGAAATTGATATGGTAGACGATCTGTATATCCTCACACTAACTGACATAACAGATATCCAAAAAGAAAAACTTCGAGCTGAGCATACCGCATCATATGATCGTTTGACTTCTGTGTATAATAGAGCCAAATTTGAAGAGATATTTGAGATAAAATTTCATAGCGCAAAAAGATATAAGAGAGAACTATCTGTTGCTATTTTAGATATAGATCACTTTAAAAATGTAAATGATACATATGGTCACCTTATTGGAGACAAGATTTTAAAACTACTAGCTACTACCTGTTTAAAAAGCATAAGAAAAACTGATATATTTGCTAGGTGGGGTGGAGAGGAGTTTGTCTTGCTTATGGATGAAACAGATTTAAATAGTGCAAAATTTGTATGTGAAAACCTCAGAATCACAATTGAGAAAATGACAGAAAAAAATTTGCCTCAAATTACTGTTAGTATTGGCATAACATCAATAAATGATAAAGATACAAAATCTACACTTTTTGAAAGAGCTGATAAAGCACTTTACTTCGCTAAACAAAGTGGTAGAAATAGAGTAGAAATGAATGAATAAAACTATAGATGAAAGGAAGATTAAAAGAAATATCTTTTTACTACCAATTATATCTATACTCCTTCTCTCAATCATTACGGCTACTGCCTCTCTAATATATATCAATAGTATACAAAAAGAAAAAGTTTCAGAACTCAAAAGCAACCTCATAAAAAATGCTAAAGTTATATCTAAAGAGAGAGTCAATGAGCTTGAAGATGATATAAGGATGGATATTAAAGAGCTTGATAATAATACAAAAAACTTTTTAAAACTCAGAGTACATGAAGCAGCAACTATTATAAAAAATATTTTAAATGAGAATCCAAATAAATCTAAAGAAGAGATAAAGAAAATTATAAAACAGGTCTTAGGCTCCATCAGATACAACAATGGTAGAGGATATTACTATATATATGAGCACCCTTCTGATATAATCGTTTATCACCCAATAAAAAAAATTATAGGACAAAATTTTAAAAATGCAAAAGATAAAAGAGGAACCCTCATAAATGCAAATGATGCAAAAATCATAGACAACCCAGATCGTGAGGGTTTTAAATATCTATATTTTTCAAAGCCCAGTCAACCTAATAAGGAATTTAAAAAAATAAACTATATTAAATATATAGAAGAGCTAGGTTGGATGATAGGCACAGGGGAGTATATAGAAGATGCAAAAAAAGAGCTACAAGAAAAAATCCTAAAAAGAATCAACTCTAAGAGATATGGGACCAATGGATACTTTTGGATACATGATACAAGTTACAAGCTGCTTGAACACCCTTTTAGGAAAAACGATATAGGCATAAATGATGAAAACCTAACAGATGCAAGTGGTAAAAAAATCATAAAACTTTTTGTAGATAAAGCGATTAAAAACAGCGATGGTGCTTTTGTAGAATACTTATGGAATCAGCCTGAAAAACAGATACAAGAAAAAAAGTTAAGTTTTGTAAAACTATTTGATGAATGGAAATGGGTCATAGGAACTGGAGTATATCTCAATGACATAGAATCTCTCGTAAAAAAATCTAAACAAAAGATACAAAAAGATACAAATCGACTATATATATTTATAATTTCATCTATCATAATAGCACTTATCATAGTCTCCCTGATATCTTTTGGGCTTTCAAAACAGAGTGGAAAAGTATTTAGCATATACAAAGATGACTTAGAAGAGAAGATAAAAAAAGCAGTAGATGAAAATATAAAAAAAGACAAACTAATGCAACAGCAAAGTAAGCTTGCCTCCATGGGTGAGATGATAGGTAATATTGCACACCAGTGGAGACAACCACTAAATGCCCTAAATATAAACATACAAAATCTTGATGATGACTTTGAAGATGGTCTTATTGATGAAGAATTCTTAGAAAAATTTATAGAAAAAAATAAAAAAATTATTGAGTTTATGTCTCACACTATTGATGATTTTAGAGATTTTTTTAGAATTGATAAAAAGAAGACTATATTTAGTGCTAAAGAAGCCGTTCTATCTGTTTTGGATTTACAATCTGCTGTACTTAGAAATCATAATATTTCAGTAAACATGGATATTGAAGATTTTGATATAAATGGCTATAAAAGTGAATTTAAACAAGCTATACTAAACATAACCAACAATGCAAAAGATGCACTAATACAAAACGAAATCAAAAATGCAGAGATAAATATCAAAATAAGAAAAAACCAAATAAGCATAGAGGACAATGCTGGAGGTATCCCAGAAAAAATACTTGAAAGAATATTTGAGCCATACTTTACAACAAAAGAACAAGGCAAAGGAACTGGAATAGGCCTATACATGACTAAAGTCATTATAGAAAACAACATCAATGGCTCTTTAAATGTGACCAATACTAAAAATGGTGCAAAATTTATTATAGATTTAAAGACTATTTCATGAGAATTTATGAAGATAAACTGATTTTTATAGAAGTTGAAACCTCACAAATCCCATGGCTAAAAATATTTCCAATTAAAAAATACAAAGAGCTAAGTGATTGTGACGAAAAAACGAGAAAAAAACTACTTGATACTATGCTTCTCATAGAATCACAAATGATAAAATACTATAATCCAAAAAAAATCAATATAGCTATGTTTGGTAACTATCTCCCTCATCTTCATATACATGTAATGGCAAGATTTGAAGAAGATTCTTACTTTCCAGAGCCTATGTGGGGGAAAAAGCAAAGAGAATCAAATCTAAATCTACCCTCTTTTAAAGTTTTTATAGATAAGCTAATTAAAGCCATCTAACTCCTTTTACATCAAGAACTCCCAAACCAGCTTCTTCAGATAAAACAATATTTGGTGCATCAAATTTTACGCCACCCTCAACAGGATTGATTCTGCAATGCATCGGGGAATCTAAATCATATATGATTATAGAATCACTTCTGCAAGATGCTACATGAGCAGCAGCTCCCACGCTTATAGCTCCTTGCATCATACATCCAATCATACACTTAACATCATAAAGCTTACATATATCTGCAATCTGTATCGCTTTTGATATTCCTCCACATTTATCAAGTTTTATATTTATCATATCTGCTGCTTGTTTTTCAAGTATTTCTATAGCATCTTTTGGTGAGAACATACTCTCATCTGCAACTATACACATAGAAGTTCTATCTTTTAGATACTTAAGTCCATCTATATCAAACCTATTTACTGGTTGTTCTAGAAAATCTATAACTATATTTTTACCTTCAATCGCATTTAAAAACTCTATGCTATCGGTAGGAGTCCAGCCTTGATTTGCATCTACTTTTAGTGATATACTGCTATCTATTGTATTGGAAATTGCTTCAAGTCTTAAGACATCCTCTTTATAATCACTTCCGAGTTTTACCTTTAAAGATGTAAATCCACTCTGCATTGCCTCAATCGTATCTTGAACCATAACTTCTGTTTTATTTAAACTTATAGTCATATTGGATTTAAACTCTTTTTTTACACCTCCTAAGTACCTAAAAAGTGGCTGATTTACATTTTGTGCTTTAATGTCATAAAGAGCTATCTCTAAAGCTGCTTTGGCAGAATTATTTAAGTCAATTGAGCTATGCAAAAGATTGAGTAGAATAGTAAAGTCTTCAATATCTCTACCTATCAAAATAGGCTTCAAAAAGTTTAATGTTTTTAGTATAGACTCTTTCGAATTTCCAGTGACTGCATATGATGGAGCAGTTTCACCATAGCCTACTATTCCTACATCTGTGGTAATTTTTACTACTATCATATCAAAGCTATCTGCTGTTCTTAAAGCCGTTTTAAATACTTTTATTAGAGGTACATGTACAAGTCCAAACGCTATATTTTTTATAATCATAAAGGTATCCTTTTTGTTACAATTATACCTAATATTGGTAAATAATAACTCATTTTCAGCTTATTTATTGTTATGATTTGATAAACTTAATCTCGAAAATCAAAACAAATTGGAGGTATTTATGAGAAAATTACTCATTATGACTTTGTTGTTTGTAACAACATTAATGTATGCTGCACCAAAATACGGTGGAACTTTAGTATTTGGTAGAAGCGGAGATTCAGTTTCACTTGACCCATCACATGCAACAGATGGAGAGAGTTTTTACGGCTCAACTCAGGTTTATGACACACTAGTACAGTTTAAACTTGGTACTACCGAGATAGAACCAGCACTTGCTAAATCATGGGAGATTTCTGAAGATGGTCTAACTTATACATTTCACCTAAGAGATGATGTGTACTTTCACCCAACAAAATTCTTTAAGAAAAAAGTGCAATTTACTGCAGATGATGTTCTTTTCTCTCTAAATAGACAGTTCAAAGAAGATCACCCATTTTATAAAGTAGGTGGATCTTATAAGTACTGGGGATTTATGAATATGAGCAAGATTGTTAAAAGTATTGAAAAAACAGATCTATTTACTGTTGTCATCACTTTAAACAGAAAAGAGGCACCATTTTTAGCAAATATGGCTATGGACTTTGCTTCTATACTTTGTAAAGATTATGCATTTAGCCTTCTAAAAGCTGGAAAAGAAGATAAGCTTTCTAGATTTCCTGTAGGAACTGGACCATTTGTATTTAAAAAGTGGGTAAAAGATGATAAAATCATCTATACTGCAAACGAAAACTACTGGGCAGGTAAGCCATATATCAAGAAACTTATCTTAAAGGTTATCCCTAACTCTTCAGTTAGAGCTGCAGAGCTTAAAGTTGGATCTATTCATGTAATGGACTTCCCAAATCCTGAAGAAATTCCAGCACTTGATGCTAACAAAAACATCAAACTAATCAAGCAAGAAGGACTAAATGTAGGATACATGGCGCTCAATATGGCAAAAGTTCCTGCTTTTAAAGATGTTAGAGTAAGAAGAGCAATCAACTATGCTATCAATAAAAAAGCTATCGTTGATGCTATTTATGCTGGTTTTGGAAAAGTTGCAGACTCTCCAATACCTCCAACAATGTGGTCATATAACAAAAACATCAAGCACTATGAGTATAACCCTGAAAAAGCTAAAAAACTTTTAGCTGAAGCAGGCTACTCAAACTTAGAGTTTGAACTATGGGCTATGCCAGTAGTTCGCCCTTATATGCCAAATGCAAGAAAAGTTGCAGAAGCTATGCAAGCAGACCTTGCAAAAGTAGGTGTAAAAACTAAGATTGTTAGTTATGACTGGGCAACTTACCTTGATAAAGGTAGAAAACTAGAGCCAAATGGTGGTTATTTGCTAGGATGGACTGGTGACAATGGTGATCCAGATAACTTCCTAGATGTACTTCTTAGTGCACATGCAGCGACTATACCTGTTTCAAACAGAGCTGCTTGGAAAAACAAAGAGTTTTCTGATCTTGTTGCAAAAGCAAAAACTACAACAGATATTGCTGAGAGAACTAAGCTTTATATGAAAGCTCAGGAGATTTTTGCAGATCAAGCTCCTTGGGTAACTATAGCTAACTCTATAGTTGTTGAGGCAGTAAGATCAAATGTAATGGATTTTAAACTTAGCCCAATGGGTAAAAGAGTATTTAACAAAGTTTGGATTGACAAGTAGTCATTTAAACTTATGTGCTTTACATGTAGAGGGTTAATTCCTCTACATGTAATAGACTTCTTGCATAATCCCTTGCAGTCTCAGCAACTCATAGATAAGTTTGAGTGAGGCAGTTTATCTCTTGCGTAGCCTAAGCTACGGATGAGATGAACTAACGAAGCTCAAGTTTATCTATGAGTTGCCCATAGGGAGGAATTAGAAGTAGCAATCTTGCACAAAACTTTTAATCGCAATAGCTACGGCTATTACTCAAAAAAGGTTTTGCACAATCTCACTACTTCTAATTCCTCTGAGACTACAAGGGGTTATGCAAGAAGTCTAATATATTTTCAAAATCAATAAAATTGATTTTGAAAATATATTACAAATTAGGAGAGTTTTTGTTTTCTTATATCTTAAAACGCCTTATATGGACAATTCCAACACTATTTGGCGTCACCTTAATGGTGTTCTCTATGGTACACCTTTCCCCTGGTGATCCTGCCGTTGCCATCCTTGGCGATAAAGCAAACGCACAATCTGTAAAAGAGTTGAGAACCCAAATGGGGCTCGATAAACCGATATATACACAGTATTTTATCTATATGTCAAATATAGCTAAAGGTGATTTTGGTAAGTCTGCCACTAGTTATGAACCTGTTCTTGATGAATTTTTAGATCGTTTTCCTGCAACAATTGAGCTTGCTTCACTTGCTATGATAATCGCTACTGTTCTAGGAGTGCTAGCAGGAATTATATCTGCTATAAAGAGGTATTCTATATTTGACTATACAAGTATGTTTGCAGCCCTTGCAGGTGTTTCTATGCCAGTTTTTTGGCTTGGGCTTATCCTTATATACTTTTTTGCTGTAAAACTTGGAGTACTTCCTGTTTCGGGGCGACTTGGGTATGAGTTTGATATAGACCATATTACTGGATTTTATCTTATAGATTCACTTCTAGTAAAAGACTATGAGGCTTTTTGGGATGCTTTAAGGCATCTAATACTACCTGCTGTTGCACTTGGCACAATTCCCATGGCAATCATAGCAAGAATGACAAGAAGTAGTATGATTGAAGTCATGAAAGAGGAGTACATAAAAACTGCACGAGCTAAAGGCTGTTCAAGATTTCAAGTTATTGCCATTCATGCACTTAGAAATGCACTTATGCCAGTAGTCACCATAATAGGGCTTATGTTTGGAAGTCTTTTTGCAGGCTCAATTCTCACAGAGACTACATTTTCTTGGCCTGGAATTGGAAAGTGGCTTGTAAATGCTGTGTATCAAAGGGATTTTCCTGTCATACAATCTGCAACACTTATAATAGCAACTGTTTTTATAGCAATTAACCTCATAGTTGATCTCTTGTATGCTGTAATCAATCCTAAAATAAGGTTGAGTTAATGAGAGACTTTATTAAACAATACAAAAAAAACAAGTCTGCTGTCGTTGGATTTTTTATAGTTCTCATACTACTTATTTTAGCACTATTTGCTCCTTTTATAGCTTCTCATCTTCCTGCTGATCAAAACCTTGCAGATAGACTTATACCACCCATGTGGGAAGAAGGTGGAGTAACTACACATATACTAGGTACAGATGATTTCGGAAGAGACCTTTTTTCAAGAATTATATATGGAGCAAGAATATCTCTTATGGTAGGTGCTATTTCTGTTGGTATGTCTTTGACATTTGGTCTTGTAATGGGGCTTGTTGCGGCATATTTTGGAGGGAAAGTAGACCTTTTTGTTATGAGGATAGTAGATATAATGCTCTCAATTCCAGCTATACTGCTTGCAATTGTAATTGTTTCTATACTTGGACCAAGCCTTGTTAATGCAATGATAGCCATAGGTATTGTGGGAATTCCAACATATGCTAGAGTTGTTAGGGCTTCAGTGCTTGCTGAGAGAGAAAAAGAGTATGTGATTGCAAGTCGTATCAATGGCTCGTCAAACATGAGACTTATGTTCAAAGTAATCTTGCCAAATGCAGCAACACCAATCATAGTCCAATCTACAATGGGATTTGCTTCAGCAGTTCTTGAGGCAGCAGGACTAAGCTTCTTGGGACTTGGAGCACAACCTCCAACCCCTGAATGGGGAGCAATGTTGAGTGATTCTTTGCAGTTTATCACAACAGCTCCATGGATGATATTTTATCCTGGTCTTGCTATATTTTTTACTGTTTTAGGTTTTAACCTTATGGGCGATGGTCTTATGGATGTATTAGATCCGAAACTAAAGGACAAGTAATGATAAATTCTATGCAAAGCATAAGCTTTAGTGAGAGGAATTTTTTCTGGACTTCGTTCAGTAAAAAGGAGATAGTAAAATGAATCTACTAGATGTAAAAAACTTAAAAACATATTTTTATTCTGACGCTGGAGTGAACAAAGCTGTTGACGATGTTAGTTTTAGTATACCTCAAGGTAAAACTGTATGTATAGTTGGAGAGAGTGGTAGTGGAAAGAGTATAACTTCGCTGTCTATCATGGGACTTATTGATGCTCCTGGCAAGATAGAGAGTGGTGAGATTATATTTAATGGGGTTGATTTTTTAAAACTAAGTGAAAAAGAGATGAGAAGCGTTAGGGGTAGAGATGTATCAATGATATTTCAAGAGCCTATGACATCTCTGAATCCATCTTATACAGTTGGCTACCAGATAGATGAGGCACTAAGACTTCATCAAAAACATTTAAGTAAAAAAGAGAGATTTGAAAAGGTAGTAGAGTCTTTGGACTTAGTTGGAATTCCAGATCCCAGAGAGAAATATAGAGAGTTTCCATTTAAACTTAGCGGAGGACAGAGACAAAGGGTTATGATAGCTATTGCTATGGCATGTGAGCCAAAACTACTCATAGCAGATGAGCCAACAACTGCTCTTGATGTAACAATCCAAGCACAAGTTCTTGAACTTATGAATAAACTTCAAAAAGAGAAGGGAACTTCACTTCTTTTTATAACGCATGACTTAGGTGTTGTATCTAAAGTTGCAGATGAAGTTATAGTTATGTATAAAGGGCATATAGTTGAAAAAGCAAGTGCAAAAGAGCTTTTTACAGATCCTAGACATCCCTACACACAGGCTCTTCTTCACTCAATTCCAACCCCAGGAGTAACCAAAAGAAAAGCAAAACTTGCTACTGTTGATGATAGTGTTGACTATCTGTCATTTCCAAAGGAAATTAGATGAGTGATATAGTATTTGAAATAAAAGATTTAAAAAAACACTACGAGATAAATATGGGGCTTTTTACGAAGCCAAAAATCATAAAAGCACTAGATGGAGTCTCTTTCAATGTCAAAAAGGGAGAGATACTTAGTATTGTTGGTGAGAGTGGATGTGGTAAATCTACAACTGCTAAGATAATGCTAAAGATAGAAGAAGCAACTGAAGGAAATATCCTTTTTGAAGGTACAGATATAACTACACTTGCAGGTGATGAACTTAAAGAGTATAGAAAAAAAGTTCAAATTATATTTCAAGACCCCTACTCTTCTTTGAACCCAAGATGGAAAGTTGGGCAAATCATCGGTGAGCCTCTAAAACTAAATACGGACATGAGCGACAAAGAGATAAAAGAGAGAGTTCTATACCTCATGGAAAAAGTTGGAATGCTTCCTGAGTGGTACGAGAGGTATCCTCACCAATTTTCAGGAGGACAGAGACAAAGGATAGGTATAGCAAGGGCTTTGGCTCTAAATCCAGAAGTTATAGTGTGCGATGAGCCTGTTAGTGCTCTTGATGTTTCTATTCAAGCTCAAGTTTTAAACCTCCTTCTTGATCTGCAAGAAGAGTTTAACTTGACATATATATTTATATCTCATGATTTAAGTGTAGTTGAGCACATAAGTGATCGTATAGTTGTTATGTATTTTGGTGAGGTTGTAGAGTATGATGATGTTGATACAATTTTTGAACACCCAAAACATGACTACACAAAAAAACTTATAGATGCAATACCGGTTATAAGCTATTGATCCTTTATATACATGGCTTTAGAACCACTTATGATTCTTTTATAGCGACTTTATTAAAGAAAAATTTTAAAGATGAGCTTATTTCAAGTGATCATTCACATGAACCTCTAGTCGCTATAAAGCAACTTGAAGAGATCATAAAACAGTATGATATAAAAGGCATTATAGCTAGTTCTCTTGGTGGATACTATGCTACCTACTTAAGCAGCAAATATAACCTAAAAACCGTACTAATAAACCCATCTGTAAATCCTCATAAAACTACTAGAGAGTTTATTGGGCAGATAACAAAGCATGATGGTACTACATTCGAATGGACAGAAAACCATCTTGAAGAGTTATCCAAACTTTGGGTTGAAAAACTCAATCCAAATAACTTTTACATTTTTTTAAAAAGAGGGGATCAAATACTAGACTACAAAGTAGCTAAAGATAGATACAAAAACTCTTCGCAACTTATAGAAGACAATGGCGATCATCGCTTTAGTGATATACAAAACCATATAGATAAAATAAAACTATTTTTTTCATTATAGTATAAAAAAATTGCAAACTTATTGTGAATTTATGGTAAAATTCCACAAAAAAAGGAGAGTGAGTGCAAGTAAATATCATATATTGTAATCAGTGAGCATATAGACCTAAAGCTTCGCGTGCCGGAGACGAGATAATACAGGCCTATCCTGATGCTGATTTAGTTGGAGTTCCGAGTTTTGGAGGAGTTTTTGAAGTAGAAGTAGATGGAACTACTATATTTTCAAAAGAAAAAGAGGGAAGATTTCCAATTGATGGTGAGTTAGTAAAGCGTATAAAAGAGTTAGAATTTTCTAAATCATAGGAACTATAAACGAAAGTGTAACCACACAAACAAGAGTTTGGAGCGTGATGATAGATGCCATTAAGGTAGTATCACCTCCAAGCTCACGAGCTAGTATGTAGCCACTTACTGCTGTTGGCATTGCACCAAATATAACTGCGATTGCTAGCATCTCACTACTAAGATAAAAAACTGAACCAATGCTATATATGACAAAAGGAAAGTAAATAAGTTTAGCTAACACGGAAACAACAAGCTCTTTCTTAGCGTATTTTAGATGACCAAACTCTAGTCCAACACCAACAGAGAGAAGCCCCATAGGAAGTGCGGCACCACTTATAATAGTCAAACTTTTTAGCATAACAATAGGTAAGTATATATCGCCTACATTTAAAAAGCCTCCAACTAAACAGGCGATGATGAGTGGATTTTTAATAATAGTTTTAAAAAACGATACAATTGAAAACTGTCCATCTCTAACATAGATAGCAAATGTAGATATGCATAGCACATTGATAAACGGTATCACAAAAGCCATCACAATTGCTGCTAAAACTAACCCTTTGTCCCCATATATAGAATCCACAAAAGCCAAAAGTACATATGTATTAAAACGAATACCACCTTGCATGATGGAAGTAAATGCTCGATTGTTAAACTTTATAAAAAAGTTTAGTATCATCAAAGAGAAAAACACTACAAGTATACTCAAAAGTGCAGTAGAAACGAGATCTAGTGTTTCATCTAAGTTTATATTTGAAGTTGAGATTTTATAGACTAAGAGAGATGGCATGAGTACATAGTAAGTAAACTTGTCTGCCATAGGCCAAAAGTCAGTCGATGGAAATTTTATACGCTTAAAAAAATACCCAAGTAGTATCAGAGTAAATATAGGAATAAGTGTATTTAATATATGTTCCATTAGTTCTTAGTTCTAAAACCCTCTTTTTTGATAAGCTCTTTTAGTTTCTCGCGACACTCTCCTTGAAACTCCATAAAGTCATCTTTAATAGTCCCACCACTTCCTAACTTCTTTTTTAGCTTTTTACATAGATCTTTCATCTGAGTTTGAGTTATAAAAAAGGGACCTATAATGCTTACAGGCTTCCCTCTTCTTTTTTCCATCTTAAAAACTATGGAGTGTTCATTTGGAGCGATTTTAGCTTTAAGTATCTCTTTTATCTTCTTTTTTGTATCACTACTCCAAGCTTTGTCATTGTCCAAAGATGAGCCAATTTTAATGTCCATATTTCTCTTTATATGCTTCATAGTCGCCCTTAAAGTCTATAACTGTTCCATCAGGCTTTAACTCAATAATACGGTTTGCATATGCATCAATAAGTTCTCTATCATGAGTAACACAGATAACATTGCCAGTAAATTTAAACAGTCCCTCCCCTAGAGCGATAATAGCCTCTAAATCAAGGTGATTATCTGGTTCATCAAGAATCACAAAGTTGCCTTTTTGAAGCATCATTTTTGAGAGCATCATGCGGTGTTTCTCTCCACCACTTATATTTTGTATACTCTTTTTTTGATCCTCACCACTAAAAAGCATACGACCTAGACATTTTCTTATCTCATCAAGGTCTTTTTTCTCACCAAAGTTTTGCAACCAATCAACAAGCTGTTCATCACCATTTATAATATCAGTAGTATTTTGAGGAAAATAACTAGGCTCTATTGTAGCTCCCCATTTTATATCTCCGCTATCAGCCTCTATCTCACCCATGATGATATTTAAAAGTGTAGTTTTTCCAACACCATTTGGTCCAATAAGTGCGATTTTATCGCCTTTTTCAACTTTTAATGAAAAATCTTTCAATACTTCTTCATCATATGATTTGTTAAGTTTTACAACTTCTAAAACTTCATTTCCTATATCTCTTTTTGCCTTAAATATGATGCTTGGATCTCTCCTTGTTGAAGTTTGAAGATCTTCAATATCTAGTTTTTCAAGTCTTTTTTGCCTAGAAGTTGCCTGTTTTGCTTTTGAAGCATTTGCAGAAAATCTTCTAACAAAAGCCTCTAGTTCCTCTTTCTCTTTTAGTTTTTTACTCTGTTCTAACTCTTGCTGCTTACTTATGAGATTAGCTGCAATATACCAATCATCGTAGTTTCCTGTAAACTCACGAATTTTTTTAAAATCTACATCAAGTATGTTTGTACAGACAGAGTTTAAAAAGTGTCTATCGTGAGAGATTACAACCATAGTTCCCTCGTGGCGCTTTAACTGTTCCTCAAGCCAGGCAATAGCTTCCAAATCAAGGTTATTTGTTGGTTCATCTAGAAACAAAATATCAGGCTTTGGATAGAGAACCTGTGCAAGTAAGATTTTAAACTTATCTCCTCCAGTAAGTGAACTCATAAGCTCCCCATGAACTTCAACAGGAAAATCTAAAGCACAAAGAATCTTTTCTATATGAACATCTACTTCATAAGTAGGATCCTCTTCTGCACAGATAATTTCAAGTTCTGCTAATCTATCATTTACCTTATCATCTTCAAAATCACCATTTGTATACAAATCCTCTTTCTCTTTAATAGCATCATATAGTCTTTTATTTCCTATCATAACAGCATCTTTAAGGGTAAAATCCTCATATGCATATTGATTTTGACTCAATGTACCAACTTTTAAGCCACTTTTTATAGATATATTTCCACTTGTTGGCTCAAGTTCTCCTGAAAGTATTTTCATAAAAGTACTTTTTCCAGCCCCATTTGCCCCGATAAGGCCATATCTCTTACCTGCATCTAGTTTTAAACTTATATCCTCAAATAACAACTGAGAGGCGAATCTCATTGTAATATTGTTTGCTTCTAACATTTGTATCCTAATTGTATTTTACGCGATTATACCATAATATTTTAAAAAATATTTTGCTATAATAATTACATAAGGATAAGAATTATGGTAACAGAGATAAACAGAATTAAACATAACCCTATTTTTAAAAGTGAAAATAAGTTTTTTATATCATACAAACCTATATTTGTAGAACAATTATCTACATATATCAGTCAAAATGATATATGTGAACATACTATATTAGAACCTAAAAGTATATCTGAAAACTTTTATGATGCTCTTTTTAATCCTAAAATTGATTTTTATAATATGCATATATGTTGGCTAGAAAATGCTGATGTAAAAATCACTTTTTTTCTGTGTTCACTTTTTAATTCTATGTTAAAGAGTTTTTTAGAGTATAAAAAAACAGATACAAATACAAAAGCAATTGAGCTTATAACTATATTTGAGATACTAAAGAAAAACTTTTTTACTGCAATTAGTGAGAGAGATAAAATCACATTTGATATTTCTCCATACATGCCAAAAGAAAAAAGTATATCTTACCTTCACAATATGTATAAACTTGATAGACGCATAAAGTTTATAGTACACAATAAAATGGGAACTTCTCATTTTGAAACATACATCAAACAAATTGGGCAATACTCTGCGGTTATAAAAGTATCTAATGAGCAACTACTTATGATTGCTGAGAACAATAACTCTTTTATACTTAAAGAAAATAGTGATGAAAAAAACTTTAGTGTAAAGGCATCTATTTTATGTACGAGAAAAAATACTGCAATCATAAAAGATATAAAAGAACTAGATGATACACCCCTTATAAGTAGAAAATTTCCAAGAGCAGCAATTGTACATGCTAGCATAGTACATATCGCTAATGAAGATGAGTATATAACAGGCAATATGATTGATATTAGTGAGGGAGGCATTGGAATTGTAAGTTCTTCAAAGAGTCAATTTACAAAAGGTCAAGATATAGTTGCATTTTTATCATATGAAGACCCTAAAAATGGCTTAAAATTTAGCTTTGAATCATCAGGAATCATTTCTAGCATTATAGGGAAAGAACATGCTTTTAGATATGGAATACAACTCAATTTAACTCAAGAAGAAAAAACAGTTATTCATAAACTAGTTAAAACACTCAGTAAATCAAAAGAAATATAATTAAAAGTTATTTAAGTTGCAAGTGTTATAATTCTATTAGTGGATAAAGGATTATAATATGACACAATTAAGCTGTACTGATGCGGAGTGCAAAAAAAGGTTTTCTCGAGTCAATAATATGAGTTTTAACGAGCTGGAAAAGTATAATACAAAATGTAGTAATTGTGGTGACTGGATATTTAAAGAACAAAAAATGGCAAATAAAACTTACAATGCAGTCTCTGTAAAATGGGCTGAAGAGTTCATGAACAAACAATTAAAAAGGTAAAGGGCAGAACAGCCCTTTACTTTTTAATGTAAGTCACTATTTAAAACAACTTCTCTTTGACTTCTTTTGGCTATGACCATTCCATTTGTACTATTTTGTCTAAAATGAATCCCATTTAAACCTGCCAAATCAAGACCCTTTACAAATGTTACTTCTTCAGAAGATTTACATGTGAAACTTGGATTTACATCTTTTATTTTTTCTAAATCAGATGTATTTATGCCTATTTTTGTACCTTCAAGTATGGCAACACCAGCATCTACAATACAGCCATCTCCCAAAGGGATACCTGTAACTGAATTTGCCCCGAGAAGAGTGTTTTTACCAACAGTAATTGGGTTTCCATCTGTTCCACTTAGAACTCCAAGTATACTAGCACCTCCACCAACATCACTACCTTTTCCTACTATTGCAGATGAGCTTATACGACCTTCAACCATAACAGCACCTGTTGTTCCTGCATTAAAGTTGATGTAGCTCGCTCCTGGCATAACTGTTGTTCCTGCACTAAGTTGCGCTCCCATACGAACTTTACTTGCATCTAATATACGAGTATTATCAGCAGGAATTATATGAGAAAGAAATCTTGGAAACTTATCTACGGACTCTATAATAGGAAAAGTACCTTGAAGTTTCATCTCTATTTCATTGGCTCTTAACCAATCAAGCTCTAAAGGAACTCCACTACTCCAAGCAACATTTTCAAGCACACCAAATGCTCCATTTAGGTTCAAACTTCTTAGTGCTACTTTTCCTGTTGAGAGTGCATATAATTTTAGATAAACAGACTCAACGCTCTTTGGACTTTCATCATCAAAAATAAAAACAATCCTATAATCATTTTTAAGCTTATCTACTTCACTAATCCAACGAAGAGTATTAATAACCTGCACATTTTTATGTGCATCTCCTTCGGCATCTTTTATATATGGGTAAAAAGACTTAAATGCATATTTAACAAATTTTTTCTTTACATCACATACAAATTCACTTCCACTAAAGTCTACATCTACGCCGCTCTTGATTAGAGATGCTATAAATACTGCCGCACTTCCAAAATTTTCATTCCAGTTTACCATTGGGAAATTCGCTTGAAGTATTTTTTCTCCATTAAGTTGCCCTCTATCAACTCTTGCAATACCAAAACCTATTGGTTTTCTGTATCCATCTAATTTTTCAGTCTCTTCTATGAGATTTTTAAACTCTTCTATATTATTTATTTTTTTCATTATTATATCCTTGATATTTTTTGGTATTCTAGCATAATTTTAGGGGATTTTAGGGGGAAGAGATAGATAAATCTATCTCTTGTTGAAATCATTAATTTTTTGTATCTCTAAAACTTAGAGCTAATTAACAACCTCATCCACCACTTTTAGGAGGCTGTGCTTCAGATACTCCAGTAGAGCATGCACTTACACCTGCGGGAGTTGTAGGTTGGATTGCTTCATTGTTCACACCACCCTCTTCGTTTACTTTGACTATCTCATCCCAAAGTTTTGCAGCAGATGTTTGGTATCTTTTTGCAGTTTCACTCTCTGGTTTGAAAAGGACAACAGGCTTTCCGGCATCTCCACCTTCTCTAACAGCAGGCTCAATTGGAATCTCACCAATGACTTGCGTATCAAATTTCTTTGCAAGTGGTGCAGTTGTGCCTTTCCCAAATATATCATACTCTTTTCCAGTATCTGGGCAGATAAATCCGCTCATGTTTTCCATGATTCCAGCGATTGGGATATGAAGTTTTTGGAACATATCAAGACTTCTCTCTGTATCATCAAGTGCAACTTGCTGAGGAGTAGTAACACACACACCAGTTGTAACAGGAACACTTTGAGCTAAAGTCAGCTGTGCGTCACCAGTTCCAGGAGGCATATCAATAAACAATACATCCAGGTCACTCCAAAGAATATCACGAAGCAACTGCTCAATTGCTTTCATGATCATAGACCCTCTCCAAATCAGAGATTGTCCCTCTTCCATAAGACTTCCCATACTCATCATCTCAACACCATGTGCTAAAATAGGCTTAACTTTTTGTCCAACTATTTCTGGGCTTTTTCCAACAACACCTAACATACGAGGTACATTTGGACCATATATATCAGCATCTAAAAGACCAACTTTTTTACCTTGACTAGCAAGTGCAAGTGCCAAGTTTACAGTTGTAGTTGTCTTTCCTACTCCACCTTTTCCACTACTTACCATAACAAAATTTTTCACATGAGGAGTGATGTTCTTACCACTTTGTGAGTTACTTTTTTGAGCTGGTGCTTTTGGCTGCTTGATGGCAACATCAACACGAGTTGCTCCCTCTTTTAAAAGAACTCCCTCTATGTTCGCTTTCAACTCAGCAGCTATCTCTTGACTTGCTGATAGTATTTCTACTTCAACAAATACATTTCCATCGCTAACTTCGATATCTTTTACAAAACCGAATGTTACAATATCTTTCTCAAAGCCTGGGTATTTTACACCGCTTAAAGCATCAAGAACACTATCTTTGTTTAACATAATATATCTTTTTCCTTTTTATAATTTATAATTAGGACTAATTGTATCCTATTTATAATTAATATTTTCTTTACTAATCTTTTAATTCAGGATAATTTTCAACATTATAGCTATCTCTAACCTTTACTAGTAAAGGCTTCAAGATAGCTACTTCACATCTCACTAACTTATGACTTACTAGTATGCCTTAGTTTTTTCTTGGATAGCTATAAACTTCTTAAAAGGAAAAATTTATCACAAAAAAGATAAAAAAAAGCTTTTATAGTGTATAATATTGTAAGTACTTAATCATAAATAACCCCAATTTAAGCGATAAGAGAAAAGTTTTAGTGCTAGGCAGATTAGTGAAAGCCTAGCCTTAGCTAAG
>JALSME010000024.1 GCA_026987955.1 Sulfurospirillum sp. | reverse complement strand
AAAACAGCGTTGCATAACTATTGTACTGCTATAAAATTTAAAATTAACTTAATCAGCAAGGTAATTAGATATTTTTTCCATGATTCCATACTCTTTGTACTTGTTGGAGTCTAACAGTACTTGCGAGACATACTTTTTCTCAGTATTGAAAACCAAGGGTGCTATAAAGTTTACTACAGATGTTTCAATGGGGGTAGAGATTATCATGATATTTAAAACTAGAGTGTTCTCTTGTTTTTCTAGTTCTAGCAGGTTTTTAAAATATTCTGGTATTTCGAAGTTGTACTCTCTAAGTAGAAAAGGGTTTATGAGCATAAATACTGTATCGTCTTCACAGCTTTTTAGTCTCATAAAAAAATCATCTACTTTTTCTAGCTCTACAGTTTTTATTTGGTCAAATCCAGGGATCGGTGTTTTTACTTCAAAGATCATTTGGTTCCTTAAATTTTTTTCTTTATCATACCTAATTGGTTATTATAAATCGGTAAATACAAAAAAAAATCAACTTTTATCTTCCAATAACAAAAAAAGAGATATAATTTTCTTTTTAATAAAGGATTATGTGTATGAAAATGATAAAAGTTGCTATTGTTGCATTTGTTTTGTTTGCTTTTTTTGGTTGTGCTAGTAAAAATAAAGAGGTTTATAACAAACCAGCACTCTATTGGTATGGTGAAATAATAAAGAAAATAAAAAACTTTGATTTAGAAGAGGCAGACAATCTATATACATCACTTTCTAGTGAACATATCTCTTCACCATTGCTTCCTGAGGCTATGATAATTTTAGCTCAAGCACATATGGAAGAGGAGGAGTATTTACTTGCAAACTTCTACCTTGATGAGTATATAAAAAGATTTGGTTCAACAAAGATAAGTGAGTATGCTAGGTTTATGAAAATCAAAGCAAATTTTGAATCTTTTCCAAATCCAAATAGAAATCAACAACTTTTAATCGACACTGTCAAACAGACAAAAGAGTTTATACAGAGGTATCCAGACTCTCAGTATAGACCAATGGTTGAGACTATGTATGTAAAACTAAAACTTGGTGAGCACTTTATGATAAAAAATATAGCAGATTTATATACTCGTATAGATAAGCCAGAAGCTGCAAAAATATACCAAGAGAAGTATGACAACTCTCCATTAAAAAATGCCAATATGATAAAGCCTCACATACCTTGGTATCGCTCTTGGTTTGAAGAGTAAAAATTCTCTGCATATAAAAGAGAGTATTTTACTCTCTTTTACGATATAATACCCAATAAATACAACAATATAAGGAGAAAATTATATGAAATTGAGCGACTATGACTCATTTCCATCGGATTTACCGATAATTGTAGAAGATGAACTATTTTTATACCCATTTATGATTAGCCCAGTTTTTTTAGATGATGAAGAGAATATTCAAGCGGTGGAAAAAGCTATCAAGGATAACACGCTTATTATGATATGTCCTGCAAAAAAAGGGCAAGAGAATATGCGCGATTTTGAAGCAATATATGAAGCTGGTGTAGTTGGAACTATAATGAGAAAAGTGGTTTTACCAGATGGAAGAATTAAAATACTTTTTCAAGGTATGGCAAAAGGAAAAGTTGTAATACAAAAAAGTTTGAATCCACTTGTTGCAACTGTAGAGTTAATTGAGAGTGCTTTTGAGAGAACACCAAAAAGTGATGCAATCATATCTGTTTTAAAGGAGAAGGTAAGAGGGCTTTCAATGGTAAGCCTGTTTTTCCCACCTGATTTACTAAAAACAATTGAAGAAAATAGTGATATCAATAGAGTATGTGATCTTGTTGCTAGTGCTATGAAGCTTAAGAAAGAACAAGCATATGCACTTTTTATTGAAGAAAATCCAGAGGCAAAAGTTTTGATTCTTATTGAGCATCTAGTTGAAGCCATTGAGGCCAATAGACTTCAAAAAGAGATTAAAGCAAAAACTCACTCAAGAATAGAAAAAGTCAATAAAGAGTATTTTTTAAAAGAGCAGCTAAAACAGATACAACAAGAACTTGGAACTGATAATCAAAGAGATGAAGAGATAGAAGAGTATCGTAAAAAGCTAGAAGCTAAAAAAAGTGGCATGAGTGAGGATGCCTACAAAGAGATAAAAAAGCAGATAGATAAGCTCGCACGAATGCACCCAGACTCTAGTGATGCCAATATGATACAGGGTTATCTTGACTGGGTTATTGAGATTCCTTTTGGTTCTTTAGCAAAAAAACAGTTAGATATTTTAGATGTTCGTCGCCAACTTAATCGTGACCATTACTCACTAGAAAAACCAAAAGATAGGATTGAAGAGTATTTTGCAGTTCGTGAACTACTTTCTAAAAGAGGAATTAAGGCAAAAGAGGGGAGTGGAGCAATTCTTTGTTTTGCAGGACCTCCAGGTGTTGGAAAAACCTCTTTGGCAAACTCTATTGCTGAGGCATTAAAAAGAAAACTTGTTCGTATAGCACTCGGTGGACTTGAAGATGTAAATGAGCTAAGAGGGCATAGAAGAACCTATATAGGGGCGATGCCAGGACGCATAGTTCAGGGGATTATTGAGGCTGAACAGATGAATCCAGTTGTAGTTCTTGATGAGATTGATAAAGTAGCAAAAAGTTTTAGAGGAGATCCTACAGCAGCTCTTTTAGAGATTTTAGACCCTGAACAAAATAACAAATTTCGTGATTATTACTTAAATTTCAATATTGATTTAAGTAAGATTATTTTTATAGCTACTGCCAATGATGTAGGCTCTATTCCTGCTCCACTTCGTGACAGGATGGAGTTTATATTTTTGAGCTCATACACACCTCAAGAAAAGTTTGAGATTATGAAAAAGTATCTTATCCCACAAGAGCTAAAAAAACATGGTTTAAAAGCATCAGAAATCTCTTTTACAAAAGGTGCATGTGAGCTTATAATCGCAAACTATACAAGAGAATCTGGAGTTAGGAACCTAAGAAGAAGAGTGGCTGAGATACTAAGAAAAGTTGCAAAGCAACTTCTAATTGATCCAAGTATAAAGAAGATTTCTATTACTCAAAAAAATATTGAAGAGTATCTTGAAAAAAAGGTATTCGAGATTGAAGAGAGAGATAAAAAAGATGCAGTTGGCCAAGTAAATGGGCTTGCTTGGACAAGTGTTGGTGGTGATGTTCTTAAGATTGAAACAACAAAGATAAAAGGCAAAGGTGTTATGCAGATTACAGGCTCTTTAGGCGATGTTATGAAAGAGTCTGCTCGTATAGCTTTGAGTGTTGTTAAAGTTCTTATCGATGAGGGTAAGATAGATATAGATAAATCTTTAATACCTCCACATGTAAAGGAAAACGAAGAAACCAAGCTAGAGCAAAGTGAGATATACAGAAGATTTGATTTGCATGTTCATGTTCCTGAGGGAGCAACTCCAAAAGATGGACCAAGTGCAGGTATCACGATGGCAACAGCTTTTGCTTCTCTATTTTCAAATAGGAAGGTTAGATGCGATGTTGCAATGACGGGTGAACTTACGCTTACAGGGAAAGTTCTTCCTATAGGCGGCCTAAAAGAGAAGCTAATAGCAGCATATAAAGCAAAAATTACGACTGCGTTAATACCAAAGAAAAATTTTGAAAATGATTTAAAAGATATACCAGAAGAGGTAAAGTCAAAGATGGAAATCATCCCTGTTACTAGAGTTGAAGAGGTTTTAAAAATAGCGATTGTATAATCTAGAGTTAGGAAGGTGAACCAATTGGCTCACCTGGTTTTGTGGAGATTTATCCTTGAAGTTGATCGAAAGGATGAGCTACTACGCTTCTTCTATCGATAATATAAGGGATAAGAGCAGTGTGTCTCGCACGCTTGATTGAAAGTTCAACCATCTCTTGGTGTTTCTTACATGTTCCAGTCAAACGACGAGGCATGATTTTGTAACGCTCTGAAAGAGCTTGTTTTAAAAGTTTTGTGTCTTTATAGTCTATGTACTCAATTTTTGCTTCACAATATTTACAATATTTTCTAGCGTATTTTCTTCTTTCTGGTGCCATTATATAATCCTTTTACTAAAATGGTATTTCATCATCGTTTATGTCGATGTCAGGTATCTCTTGCCCAATAGGTTTAGAAGATGTCTGTGGTTGCTGGTAACTTGGCTCTTTAGGTGGATTGTTATATCCGCTATTTTGCTGCTGGTTACTGTTGTAGTTATTTTGTGATGGTTGGCTATTGTTGTTGTATCCTCCACCTTGGTTATCATCACGAGAACCAAGCATTTGAAGATTATCAACTGTAACTGAGTGTTTGCTTCTCTTTCCACCGCTTTGGTCTGTCCACTGATCTAGTTTCAAGCGACCCTCAACGAGTACTTTACTTCCTCGTTTAAGATATTGGTTTGCTATCTCTGCAGTTCTACCAAAAAAAGTGATGTCTACAAAACATACTTCTTCTTTTTGCGTTCCATCTTGTGCTTTAAATTTTCTACTAGTTGCAATCGCTGTGCCTGCAACTGCTGTACCACTTTGTGTGTAACGAAGTTCGATATCTCTTGTTAAGTTACCTACTAAAATTATCTTATTAAACATATTTGAGCTCCTTTAACTAAGCTTCAGTTGTCTCTTCTGTTGTAGCTGTATCTGCTGGTTTTTCTTCAGTTTTAACTTCAGCTTTTGGAGTGAACTTTTCTACAAGTTTATTCCAGTGTCTGATCTCTTTTTGTTTTTCATACTTTACAGTCATAAACTTTATAAAATCTTCACTAATACGAAGGTTACGCTCAACTTCTAAAATAGAGTCTGTTGGAGCTTCAAAATAAAATACACCATAGTATCCACGCTCAAATTTCTCAACTTGGTAAGCAAGTTTTCTTGTTCCCATGTTTTGTAATGCAGCAATAACTGCGCCATTTTTCTCTAAAATCTCTTTTAGATAATTTATCTTTGCTTGTAGCTCTTCTTCAACTAGTGTTGGTTTAAGAACGAAAAGCAATTCATACTTTCTTGTCATTGTTTCTCCTTATGGATTTGACTCTGTTTCCAGAGCAAGAATAGCACTGCATATGCAGTACGAACGCGGATTATACTATAAATAACTTTGAAGTTTTATTAAAGAGGAAATTAGATATGAACTTTTGTCTATATTTCTCATTTTTTTTAGAACTAGTTCTGATTTTGTAAGATGAGTTAGCATATTTTTAAAGCAAACAATATCAATATTGATACTATTTCGAGCAAGTTTTTCTGTTAGTTGTGGTGGAAGCGGGTATCCAAGAATCGCTCTTGCATCTGGTTTGCCATATACTTTTATGTACATATGAAATAGAAGTAGTCTTGAGATATAACCCTGTATAGCATTTATAACTTTAATCTCATCTGCCATACCACTTTCACTTAAAACTAAAAATGAGTTTTTTATATCCTCTTTTTTTAATAATTTTTCTACAAAACTATCTAATCCAACAGAACCAAGTCCAAAAACAACTCTATCAATATCTGCAGGTGTAATCTCTTTGTTAAACAGGGCAAGTTTATCAAACTCATTTACACACAATGAGAGATCTTCAAGGTGAAGCATATAGAGGTGTTGAAGTGCATATCCACTAATATTTAGACCGATTTCTTTGGCTTTAGTTAGTAACAGGTTTTGTGCTTCTCTAGGATTTGGCTTAAAAAATCTAACAAAATTTTTTTTGAATGACTTTGCTATATTGGCAGCTTTTTTACTATCTCCAAAGTATTGAAAAATAAGGTAGCTATTGTCGCTCTTTTCACAAAGTGCAACAAGTATATCTAGCTCCTTTTTTGGTATGGCTTTGTCGCCTTTTATGGATACTATATTTTTCCCACCAAACAAAGATGATTGACTTAGGTGATTTTTTACGGTTGAAAAGTTATATTCATCATAGTATAAAAGCATCACTTCATCATCATCTTGATTCCATTGTTTGATAGTTTGTTCTGCATAGTAGTTGTTTTGGTAGTCACACTCTCCATAAAGAAGTATAGCTTTTGGTAGATTGTTACTATTTAGTAGGTTCTCAAACTCTCTTTTATACATGTTGTCTCATTATCTAACTATCTTTCCATAGATTCTGGCAGTTGCTATATCTGCCTCTACAATTTTGACAATAACTTTTTCAAAAAGTTCAGCATCATCATCGAGCAAAAAGATTCTAGCTCCTACGACCTCATCGTCTAGTTTTACTATGGGGTTTCTATCTATATCTGTTACAATTGCTTTGACATTTTCACCAACTCTTTTTGCCGCCCATCTTGCAAACTTTCTATCCATATAGTCCCAAGCGACTTTGTCACTTTCTCTCTCAAGATTACTAATACTCTCGCAAAGTGAGTCTATGTTTTTCAAAAGGTATTCTTTCCTCTTTTTATCATTCTTTAAGTCTGCTTTTAAAAGCCTATGCAGAGTCAAATCACTATATCTTCTAATCGGAGATGTAAAGTGAGTGTAACTTCCAAAACCCAAGCCAAAGTGACCTTTGTTTTCTGGCTCATAAACTGCTTTTTGTTGACTTCTAATTATGAGTTTATCAACTTCCTCACGGATATCTATATCATCAGCTTTTTCTTGTATTTTTTTAATTAAAATTGGAATTTCAGGAGTAAATCTTTCATGAATACCAACATATGCTAGGTCCTCAAGAAGTTTTTCTATCTTAGCTATGGTTGGTTCACCATGTGTTCTAAATATACCATACTCCAACCTCTTTGCAGCAGCTTTGTTGGCTAAAAGCATACAATCTTCTATGAGTGAGTGTGAGGCAGTCTCCTTTTCAACTCTAGTTGAAATAAGGTTTTGTTTTTCATCCACAACCATTCTTATATCTGAAGATCGAAATTCAAAAGAGTTTTTAAGTCTTTTTTCTCTAACTTTTTTCATAAAAGTATTAAGTGGTAATAGTGATTTTAGTATGGTTTTGTCGACCTCTTTTTGGTTTGAAAAATCACCATCTAAGAAACTATCTATCTCTTCATATGTATATCGTCTCTTTGAGTGAATTACGGCATTAAGCAGTTCTTCCTTAAGAGGCATATAACTGTTTTTGTCTAGTTTGATTTTAAAAACAAATGCTAGTCTGTCTACATCAGGTTTTAGTGAGCATATATTTTCACTCAAACTTCTAGGAAGCATTGGAATTGATTTATGAGGAAAGTAGATAGAAAATCCTCTTTTAACAGCCTCTTTATCTATGTGTCCCATGTCAAAAAGGTACTCACTAACATCTGCTATTGCAACATAAAGAGTTGTATTTTTAACATCAAAATATACAGCATCATCAAAATCTTTTGCATCAACTGGGTCAATCGTACAAAAATCAAGATGTGTTAAATCGACTCTATCTGGATAAAATGTTTTATCAACATAGTCACCATGTGCAGCAGCCTCTATCTCAGCTTTTTCACTAAAAAACTCATTTTTATCAAACATAGCCATAGAGATTTTTTCATCTACAGTGGGATCACTTAGAACTCCCAATACTTCAACTAAAGAGCCACTTTCATTATCTATTTTTAGTACAGTACCATCTGGAAGTTGCTTTAAAGACTTTTGAGTTGCTATTATGTTATGAATAAGAGCTGTTTTTATGTTTACTCCAACAACTCTTTTGTGTTGGATTTTTGTATAAACAAGACTTGTTGCATGCTTTCTTTTTGCTATATATATTACTTTTGCTTTTGGACGCCCTTGTTTTGTATGTAGTCTTTTTACGACAACAATATCACCTCTCATAGCGCCATTTATATCACTAGATTCTACAAGAAGATCTTTCATCTGTTTGTTGTTATATGTTTTCACAAAGCCAGTACCACCAAAGGTAACATCAATTGTTCCAGCACGGTATCTAGAATCAAAAGAGTATATACCCTGTTTTAGTTTAACTGCTTTTAGTCTTAATAGGTCATTTATGAGAGAGGAAAATTCAGAAGGAATCTCCTCGTTTGCCACACCATGGCTTAGAGCGAGGAGAAGTTCAATCACTGTTTGACTTTTTCTACAGCATTGATAAATGGTTCTTTATCTAACCCATTTGTTTCTATAATTTGGGTTGATGATACAATCTGGTCATCGCTAAGTTGACCAAAAATATTAATACTATTTTTAATAACCAAAAGAGCAGTTGCATAGGGAGCTATATGTTCATCTGCATTTGAAGGTGAATTTGAATATCGAATTGTATCTACAAGTTCGGATTCTAAATTCCACTGTTCAAAAACTTTTGCTGTAATCTCTTCATTAGTAAAACTAAGAAGTTCTTTTTCTAGTGTAGAGACTTCATTAGGAGATGAAATATTTTTAACAGCATTTGAAAACTCTTCTGTTTTACTCTGTTCAAGCAGCTCATTTGCAATTATTATTTTTCCTACTTCCATCATAAATGATGCAGGTACTAGTATGTCCAACATAGATCTGTCTACTTTAGAGTACCAGTTAAACATAAGTGCACTTTGTGCTACACTTATTTCTAAAAACTCAGCATTTGAAATACCATATGGTGATAGGTCTATTTTAATGTTCTTTTTTATAGCACTAGAAAGTGCGAAACCTCTAATAGTAGCCATACCGAACATTGATATTGCATGTGAAATATTTTTGATTTCACGGCTAAAGCCATATAGAGGCGAATTTGAAGATTTTAGTATATTGGCTGTGAGCATCGGGTCACCTTCAACTACTTTGACTAAGTCATTAAGAGAACTATTTTTATCAGTACAGATACTTTGTATTTTTAAAATAGTGTCATCAAGAGGCGGAAGAGCCTTGATTTTCTTTAATATACTACTACTCATATTTTATCCCCATGTTTTAAATTTTACCTGTATTCTATCAATACTCACTTTATAGTTTGCTTTTGTATATTTTAATAAAGAATATTTTAATGATTAAAATATATAATTACATATCAAATGTGTGATAAGGAGAAAATATGAACTTACTCAAAGCTAAAGAGTGGGATTGGAAAGTTAGTGGTGTCCTTTTAGGATTAATATTTATTATAACTGTTGCTGTGGTTAAGCCAATAGGGGTTTCAACACAATTTGTTATCTTAGATGGTATTTTTTGGAAAAGTATTAACAAAGAGCTTATTGTGAAGGATGATACAGCTAAAAAAGGTTATTCTAGTACAAATCCATACTTCAATAAAGGTGGTGGAAAGTATGCTAAAAATATTTCTGAACCATTAAATTATAGTTTTGTTTTTGTTGTTGCTATGATTTTTGGTGGATTTTTAGCGTATAAATTACAAGAAAAAAAAGAAGATAAAGATGAAAGAGTTATACCTAAAGTTTGGTCAGAGAGCTTAGGTAATAGCCATATGAAAAGGTATATTTACTCTTTTATAGGAGGTTTTTTAGTACTTTTTGGAGCAAGATTGGCAGGTGGCTGTTCAAGTGGACATATGATGAGTGGCATGATGCAAACCTCTATTAGCGGGTATCTTTTTGCATTTTCAACTTTTATAGTTGCAATTCCTGTTGCAATTGTTTTGTTTAGAAAAGGAGAGTAGATATGAGTTCGGTTATACTTGCTTTAGTCTTTGGAATAATGTTCGGGTTTATACTCTATAAAACAGGTGCTGCAAATCCTCATAGATTGATTAATATGTTAAGATTAAAAGACTTTACTTTAATGAAAGTTATACTTTTTGCAATAGGTTTTAGTAGTTTACTGCTTTTTGTTTTATCATCAGTTGGTATTTTAAATCCACATTTTAGTGTTAAAACGGCATATATTGGTGTTATTGTTGGTGGTCTAATATTTGGTATAGGTTGGGCAATTAGTGGTTTTTGTCCTGGCACAAGTGTTGTTGCTGCAGGATCAGGAAGAAAAGATGCATATGTATTTATCGTTGGAGGATTATTAGGTGCTTTTGTTTTTACACTTATGTATGGTGATTTAAAAGGAACATTTTTATTTGATAAAATTTTAGGTGGAAAAACTACACTTGCAAATACAGGTATAGATAAATATAATGTAATATTAGATTCTTTTTCTGCAGTCTATGTTGCAGGAGCTATAGCTGTAGTTTTAATTATTATTTCATTCCTTTTACCAAGTAGAGTAAAAAATTAAAATCATCAGTTAGTCCTATTAATTGTGATAGGACTACTGACTTTAGAGGATGCTAAGTAAAGTTTAGTTAAAATACTGCATTTACTAAACAACAAATAAAGGGTATTTAATGGCAATAACAGTATTTTATGACAAAGATTGTGATTTAAGCATAATTCGTTCAAAAAAAGTAGCGATGATTGGGTTTGGTTCTCAAGGGCATGCACATGCTGAAAACTTAAGAGATAGTGGCGTAGAAGTAGTTGTAGGACTTAGACCAGAGGGAAGCTCGTGGAAAAAAGCTGAAGCAAAGGGTTTTAAAGTTCTTAGTGTTGCAGATGCCACAAAAGAAGCAGATGTAATTATGATTTTACTTCCAGATGAGATTCAAGGAGATATTTTTGCAGAAGAGATTAAGCCAAATCTATCTGAAGGTAATGTGATTGCATTTGGACATGGATTTAATATCCATTATGGACAGATTAAAACTCCAAAAGGTATAGATTGCATTATGGTTGCTCCAAAGGCTCCAGGACATACTGTAAGAGATGAGTTTGTAAATGGTGGCGGTATTCCAGATCTTATCGCTGTTGACCAAGATGCAACAGGAAATGCTAAAGCTATTGCTTTAAGCTATGCAAGTGCAATTGGTGGTGGTAGAACGGGAATTATTGAGACAACTTTCAAGGATGAAACTGAGACAGATCTTTTTGGAGAGCAAGCTGTTCTTTGTGGTGGTGCTGTTAGTCTAGTTCAAGCTGGTTTTGAGACTCTTACAGAAGCTGGGTATGAGCCAGAGATGGCATACTTTGAGTGTTTACATGAGCTTAAGCTTATAGTTGATTTGATGTATCAAGGCGGAATCGCTGACATGAGATACTCGATTTCAAATACGGCTGAGTATGGCGACTATGTTAGTGGTAAAAGAGTTATCAATGATGAGTCAAAAAAGGCTATGAAAGAGATACTTAAAGAGATCCAAGATGGTAGATTTGCAAAAGATTTTATACTTGAAAGAAAAGCAGGATATACTCGTATGAATGCTGAAAGAGCAAATGCAGAGAGAAGCCTAATCGAAAAAACAGGAAAAGATTTAAGAGCTATGATGCCTTGGATTACTTCTAAAAAAATCATCAACAAAGATGAAAACTAGCGAATAGCGGTTTTGCAAAGCAAAAAGTTTCTGTGAAAACTAGCGAATAGCGGTTTTGCAAAGCAAAAAGTTTCTGTGAAAACTAGCGAATAGCGGTTTTGCAAAGCAAAAAGTTTCT
>JALSME010000023.1 GCA_026987955.1 Sulfurospirillum sp. | reverse complement strand
GAAAACTAGCGAATAGCGGTTTTGCAAAGCAAAAAGTTTCTGTGAAAACTAGCGAATAGCGGTTTTGCAAAGCAAAAAGTTTCTGTGAAAACTAGCGAATAGCGGTTTTGCAAAGCAAAAAGTTTCTGTGAAAACTAGCGAATAGCGGTTTTGCAAAGCAAAAAGTTTCTATAAAACTAGCAACTAAAACAGTATCTACATGTAGAGGATTATACCTCTACATGTAGAGCTTTCAAATGGAGATAACTTGGGTACGATTATAACTGTAACATCTGGTAAAGGTGGTGTTGGTAAGTCAACAACTACTGCAAACCTTGCTGTTGGTATTGCTAAACTTGGTAAAAAAGTAGTAGCAATAGATTTTGATATTGGTCTTAGAAATCTAGATATGATTTTAGGACTTGAAAACCGTATTGTTTATGATGTTGTTGATGTTATGGAGGAAAGATGCAACCTTTCACAAGCTCTCATAAATGACAAAAAAGCAAAAAGTTTATACTTCTTACCAGCAAGTCAGACTAATGATAAAGATATTCTTGATAGAGAAAAAGTTAGAAAACTGCTTTTGGATTTGAAAAAAGATTTTGATTTTATTTTTATTGATTCACCTGCTGGTATTGAGAGTGGGTTTGAGCACTCAATCTTTCTAGCAGATCGTGCTCTTATTGTGTCTACTCCAGATGTTAGTTCAGTTCGTGATGCCGATAGAGTTATAGGTATTATCGATGCGAAAAGTGAAAAAGCTAAAAATGGTGAAGAGGTTGAAAAACATGTTATCATCAATAGGCTAAAACCAGAGATGGTTGAGTCTGGTAGTATGCTAAGCACTCAAGATGTTCTTGACATTTTGGCTCTCCCTCTTATTGGGGTTATTCCTGATGATGAGGATATAATTGGCTCAACAAATACAGGTGATCCTATCATAAACAAAGAAAAATCACTCTCAGCAGAAGCTTACAGAAGAGTTGCAAAGAGAATTTTAGGTGAAGAGGTTGAGTTTTTAGATCTCAAAGCGAAAAAAGGTTTTTTTGGTGCCATTAAAGGCATGTTTAAATGAGTTTTCTTAGTAAAATATTTGGTAAAAAAAAGAGTAGTGCTAGTGTTGCAAAAGATAGACTTACAATCATGTTAGCACATGAAAGAGTTGACTGTAAACTTCCATACCTTGATGATCTTCGTAATGATTTAATAGAAGTTATAAAGAAGTATACTTCAGTTGAAGATATAAAGATAACAACAAGCAATAACCAGAGTGTAGATATGCTCGAAGTTGAGATACTCCTTGGCAAAAAATAGCCGAAAAAAAAGAAAGACTAGAAAAAAATCTAGTTTTATATCAAAAAAAAAGATTGCACTTGTTCTTTTAGCTTGTTTTAGTGCGTTTGCTATTGTATATGGTGTGAACTATTTTAACCTAGTGCAGTCTGAAAAAACTTCAGATAAAGAGACACAAGTTCTTATGGATAAGATGAAAAAAATGCTTCAAGATGAGAAAAAGCGTTTAGAAATAGCACCCAAAACTACAAAAATTAAAGAGATAAAAAAACTACCTCCTATTACAAAAAAAGTTAAACAAAAAAAGATTGAGAAGGAGACACATCTCTCTGAAGTGCAAGATTATAAGAACAGTATAGCTAAAAATAAGCCTAAAATACCTCTACATGTAGAGAAGAAAAAAGATTATGAGGGTAAGCCAAAACTAGCGATAATCATTGATGATGTTGCATTCGCTCATCAGACAAGACTTATAAAAAAGATACCATTTAAAGTATCACCATCGTTTTTTCCACCAACAAAAAGGCATCCAGATACTGTAGAGCTTTCACATGGATTTAAGTTTATGATGATTCATCTTCCTACGCAAGCCCAAAGCTATGGTCGGCCAGAACCAGAAACTCTAAATATTGGCGACTCTTTATCTACCATAAGAAAAAGAATAAGCAAAATCAAACAGTGGTTTCCAAATATAAAATACTATAACAACCATACGGGAAGTAAGTTTACGGCTGATTATACTTCTGTTGATAGGCTTATGAGGGTAATGAGAGAGGAAAATCTTCATTTTGTAGATAGTCGAACTACTGCAAAAACAAAAGCACCAGAAATAGCAAAAAAATATGGTTTGAAGCTTTACTCAAGAGATGTATTTATTGATAATGATATAGATAAAAACTTGATTAAAAAGCAACTTAAGAAAGCCGTAAGTATAGCAAAAAGAAGAGGTTATGCAGTTGCTATTGGTCACCCTCATGAAAATACACTAAAAGTTCTAATAGGAGCAAAAGAGTTGCTTAAAGATGTAGAACTTGTCTATCTAAAAGATTTATAATGTTAGTAGAGTTTAATATAGAAGAATTAAACTCAATGAAAAAATATCCAAAAAATATATACTATAAAGGTAACCTTGAGCTTTTAAAATCTCAAAAAGTTTCTATAATTGGAACTAGACGACCATCCTCTTATGCAAAGCAGTTAACTGCAAAAATATCATCTGCTTTAGCATCTAGAGGTGTTTGTGTTGTAAGTGGTGCTGCTATGGGGGTTGATAGTATTGCACATCAGCATGCAGGTGCAAACAATACAATAGCAGTTATGGCAAATGGTTTAGATATAAAGTACCCAAGTGTAAACAGATTTATCATAGAGGCAATTGAAAAAGATGGTCTAACACTATCTCAATTTGAAGATGGCTTTAAAGCAACTCCTTGGAGTTTTGTTGTGCGCAATGAAGTTGTTGTATCACTTGGAGATGTTCTTGTAGTTACTCAGGCAGATTTGAAGAGTGGAAGCATGAGAAGTGTAGAGTTTGCATTGAAGATGAAAAAGAAAATATATGTTTTGCCTCATAGGCTTGGTGAGAGTGAAGGAACAAATTATCTTTTGAAAAATTCTCTAGCAAGTGCAATATACGATGTAGATGAATTTGTTGATCAATTTGGTAAAACAGCAGAAGAGAACTTGGATGAGTTTTTAGTTTTTTGTAAAACAAATCCAAGTTATGATGAGGCAATACAAAAATATGGTGAAAAAGTTTTTGAGTATGAATTAGAAGGTAAAATAAAAGTAATAAATGGGAACATATGCTAAATAAAAAATATGATTTGGTTATAATTGGTGGTGGAGCAACTGGTAGTGGTATAGCACTAGATGCAACTTTAAGAGGATTAAAAGTTCTTCTAGTTGAAAAAAATGATTTTGCAGAGGGAACTAGTAGTAGAAGTACTAAGTTGGTTCATGGCGGTGTAAGGTATCTTGAAAAAGCAGTAAAAAAATTAGATTATTCTCAATACTCTTTAGTAAAAGAGGGCTTAAAAGAGCGTTATAGATTACTTCAAAATGCTTCTCATCTAGCACAACCTATAACACTAGTAACTCCAATTTATAGTTGGTTTGAAATTCCATATATGTATATAGGACTTGCATTGTATGATTTGATATCTGGCAAAAGAAGATTAGGAAGAAGCCAGATTGTTAGTAAAGATGAGATTATTAGAATTTTTCCATCAGTAAAAAAAGAGGGTTTAAGAGGGGGAGTAAGGTACTATGATGGAGCATTTAACGATGCTAGAATGGCTCTTGCTCTTCTTCAAAGTGCATCAGAAAAGGGCTGCTGTGTTAAAAATCATACAGAAGTAGTTGGTTTTACATATAACGATAAGAAAATTTCAGCAATAAAGCTAGAAGATAAAAAAAACTATGAATTTTATGAAGTTCATGCAGATTGTGTTATAAATGCAACAGGACCATTTAGTGATATTGTAAGAAGACTGGATGATGAAAATTGCAAAAAGATGGTAGAAGTAAGCTCTGGCATACATATAGTAATAGACAAAAAGTTCTTGCCAAATAGTGAAGGAATTATGATACCAAAAACTGAAGATGGAAGAGTTCTTTTTATGCTACCATATTTGGATAAATGTTTAGTTGGAACAACTGATGAAGTTGCAAGCCTTGAAGAGCACCCTAGTGTATCCCAAAAGGATATAGAGTATCTTTTAAGACATATAGAGATCTATTTTGATGCAAAAGTTACTAAAGATGATATACTGTCTTCTTGGTCTGGTTTAAGACCGCTAATAGTAAGTAACACCAATGCTAGTACTGAGGAACTTGTAAGGGAACATGTTATACTAAAATCTAAATCAGGACTTATTAGTATTATTGGTGGTAAGTGGACAAGTTATAGAAAGATGGCAGAGGAAGTAGTTGATTATGCTTTGAAACTAAAAAAGTGGAAAAATTTACACACTTGTCAAACAAAAGAGTATAAGTTAGTTGGTAGTCGAGTAAATTTGTTTGATATTAAAGAAAAATTAGATAAATTATTAATTGAAGCAGAAGTAAAGTATCATCTGCTTAAAACTTATGGTGACAGGGCACTAGATGTTGCTAGATACATAGATAAATATGGCGCTAAAAAGCTACATATGGATTACCCTTATGTTGAGGCTGAAATTTATTATGGTGTAGCAGAAGAATTTGTAGTGAAGCCACTGGATTTTCTTGTGCGTCGTTTAGGTTTTGCATTGATTGATAGCAGTGCGGCAATGGAATGCTTAGAAAGTGTTACTTTGATTTTTAAAGATCTGTTTAACTGGAGTGATTCAGAGTATCTTCTTGAGATAGAGCAGGCAAAAAAACATCTAAGTGGGGCTATTTAGATATTGTAACCAAATTGTAATATAACAATGTAATAATTCACGGAATCAAAAATTCAAAAAGGATAAATATGAAGAAAATTGTATTGGTTAGTGCTGCTGCACTAATGCTAACATCAGGTGCGTTAATGGCGCAAGAGACTCTAAGACTTTTAACTTGGAAGGGCTATGCTCCAAAAGCATTAGTTGAAAAGTTTGAAAAACAGACAGGAATCAAAGTTAAGATTACATACTCTAACAACGAAGAGATGATTGCAAAACTAAGAGCAACTAGAGGTGGTGGATTTGATTTGGCACAACCAAGTCAAGATAGAATCTCATTTGTACAAAAAGAGTTTCCAATATACAAAAAAATTGACTTCACAAAAGTAAATACAGGTCAGCTTATAACATCTATGGTAGATGCAGTTAAGAAGAACTCAGCTGTTAATGGCAATGCATATGCTGTACCATTTTGTTATGGAACTACAGGAATGATTGTAAACAAAAAATATGCTCCAAATGCTAATGACTGGTCAGATCTTTGGAACCCTGAATATGCTGGAAAGATTTCATATAGACTTAAAAGACCACTTTTGATAGCTACTGCTTTTGGAATGGGTGAAGATCCATTTGCACTATATGGTGATAAAAAAGCATATAGAGAGCTTATGAAAAGAGTAGAGAAAAAACTTATAGATAACAAAAAATTAGTTAAGACTTACTGGACAAGTGGTGATATGCAAGTTGCTCTTATGAAGAGTGGTGATGTATATGTTGAGTCTGGATGGGATGGAAAAGGTTGGTCTTTACACAAAGATAATGCAGATATTGATTTTATAGCTCCAAAGAGTGGTGCTTTAGGATGGATAGATACTTTTGCAATTCCTGCAAAAGCTAAAAATATAGATGCTGCATATAAGTGGATTAACTTTATGTTAGAGCCTAAAAATGCTGCTTTCTTTACAAATGACCAAGGATATGGAACAGCTTCTAAAGATGCAGGAGAATACCTAAATCAAGAGATTAAAGATAACTTTTCTAGATCTTTCTCAAAAGCTGATATAGATAATATCAAATGGCACCCACCAGTACCAGCTGGTTTTGAAAAAATTGAAGCTAAAGTTCTTGATAGAATCAAAGCTGCTAAGTAATTCTAATTAACATATAAATTAGTTCAAGCCCTCTATTTGCCTAATTGCAATAGGGGGTTATTTTTTTTAGAATAGTTAAGCTATCTCTTGAGATAGTTAAATTATTTTAAAGCGAGATAAGAATGAAACACATACTTGAGGTTAAAAACTTAAGAAGAGAGTTTAAGGAATTTACGGCAGTTGATGGGGTTGATTTTTTTGTTGAAAAAGGTGGATTTTTCTCTATACTTGGACCTTCTGGGTGTGGTAAGACTACACTGCTTAGAATGATTTCAGGCTTTCAAGAAGAGAGCAGCGGTGAGATACTTATAAATGGTGAATCCATGAAAGGTGTGCCACCAGAGAAGAGACCTGTTAATATAGTATTTCAAAATCTTGCACTTTTTCCTATGATGAATGTTGAAGAAAATGTAGCATTTGGGTTAAAAAGAGAAAATGTATCTAAAGAGGATATAGCAAAAAGAGTTAAGAAGATGCTAAAGAGAGTTGGTTTAGAAGGTTATGAAAAGAAAAAAGTGACTGAGCTTTCTGGCGGACAAAGACAAAGAGTTGCTATTGCAAGATCACTTGTACTTAAACCAAAGATTCTACTTCTTGATGAGCCCTTAGGTGCACTTGATAGAAAATTAAGAGAGCATATGAAGGTTGAGCTTAAGCTACTTCAAAGAGAGATTGGTACAACTTTTATATATATAACTCATGATCAAAGTGAAGCACTTGTTATGAGCGATAAAGTTGCAGTTATGAATAAAGGTATTTTGGAGCAGATAGATACTCCTCAAAATCTATATAAAAACCCAAAAACTGCTTTTGTGGCTAGTTTTGTTGGCGAAAGCAATAGTTTTGATGTTAAAAGTTATGAAAATGATACAATAGTAACTGAAAATGGCTGGACAATCAGTAAAAAAGGTTTAGACTTTGTTCCAACAAAACTTTTTGTAAGACCTGAGGCGTTTATTATAAACCCTGATGATGATATGGATTCTATAGAGACAACTAAAATAAAAATTAAAACCGTACTTTTTGATGGTGCAAATACAAAATTAGCTGCAATAATCAATCAAAGTGGAGATGAAGTCCTTATATCTCTTCCTCAAAATGCTCAATTTGAAGATTTGAAAGTTGGTGATGTTATAAAGATTGGTGTTCATTTTGATGATTTAAAATGCTATAAGGATTAGTAATGAAAAAATCAAAATATGTTTTTTATGTTCTGCTTGTACCGGTTTTGCTTTGGTTGATAACTCTTATAGTTTTACCACATATAGAACTTTTTTTAAGCTCTTTTAGGTTTGAAACTGATGAAGGGGAGAAGATAATATCTCTAGCAAATTATATGGCATTTTTTAGTGATGAAATCTACTGGAGAACATTTTTAAATACAGCAGTTTACTCAATATCTATAACATTTTTGGCATTTTTAGTTACTTTTCCTGTTGCTTTTTATATCTCAAAAGTTGTTGCTAAAAAATATAGCAGTTTTTTGACACTACTGCTTCTTATTCCTATATGGATTGGTGAGCTTGTAACTATATATGGCTGGATGATTCTACTTGGTGATAATGGAGTAATAAATAACTTCCTTATATCTATAGGTTTGATAGACACACCAATTGAGATGCTATATACAGATTTCTCAATGACTATAGGACTTCTGTATATGTCAATGCTTTTTATGATTGTACCAATTGTTTCAACTCTTGAAAGTCTAGATGATTCACTTATAGAAGCCGCTAGTGATCTTGGTGCTTCAAAATGGACCATTTTTACAAAGATAATTATACCTCACTCTATGCCTGGTATTACATCTGGCGGTATTATTGTTTTTATGTTGGTTATTGGGGATTATGTTGCACCAAATCTTTTAGGAGGTAAGAGCTCACTATGGTTTACTGAGCAGATTTACAATAAATTCTTGGCAACATTCAACTGGAATGAAGGTGCCGCTTTTGGCTTTTTACTACTAATTCTCTCTTCTGCTATAATTTGGTTAGCACTTAGAGCGAGTGGACAAAAACTTGAGAGGGTAGGTTCATGATAAGATCTCTTCCAAATTCACCAATATATAAGTATACATTTAGACTTTATATAGCACTTTTTTATATTTTCTTAGTTATGCCTTTAGTTGTTATATCAGTTTTAGCTTTCAATGACTCAAATTTTATTGCACTTCCATGGGAGGGTTTTTCTCTTGACTGGTTTTTTGCAGATACAGATGATAGACTAGGACTTTTTGCAGATGAAGATTTACTTCTTAGTATCTGGACAAGTATAGAAACTGCTTTTGTTGTGGCTTTTATGTCTAGTATTGTTGGAACCATTGCAGCACTACTTTTTGAAGAAGAAAAATTTAGATTTAAAGGATTATTATATTTTTTAGCACTATCTCCTTTGGTTATACCAGGAGTTATTCTTGGTATATCTATACTTATAAGCTCAACTACAGCAGGTACATTTCTTGATAATAAATTAGGCATAGATCTTGAGTGGCTAGCTCCTGGTTTTTGGCTAGTTGTTATTGGCCAGTTCTCTTTTTGCTCAACATATGTTATGCTTTTGGTAGGTGCTAGACTTAAAAAGTTTGATAGAACTTTAGAAGAAGCAGCACTTAGCCTTAGAGCAACTAGACTAGAGGCTATTAGGCTTGTAACAATTCCATTTTTAAAGCCAGCTATCATAAGTGCATTTGTAGTTGCATTTCTTATAAGCTTTTCTAACTTTAATACAACTATATTTTTAGTTGGCTCAGATCCAACGCTACCTATAGACTTGTATTCTAGGATTAAGTTTAGTTCTACTCCTGTACTTAATGCTGTATCTTTTATGATTGTTCTATTTATTAGCTTAATAGCAGTTATAAATATAGTAATGAGTAGAAAAAAATAGATGAAAATTATACACTTAAGTGACCTTCATCTAGTCGAAAAATCTAAAAATTCTTTGTATGGTATTGATCCAAGATTTAGATTAGAGATGGCACTTAAGAGTATAGAGAAAAACCATAGTGATGCAGAGTTTATAGCTATAACTGGTGACTTATGCGACTCTCCATCACTCGGTATATATGAGATGCTTTTTAATCTATTGAGTGAAATAAAACTACCTGTATACCCTATTTTGGGTAATCATGATAACAGGGAGATGTTTTTAAAATATTTCCCTAATTTTAAAAGTGGAAATTTTGTACAATATAGTAAAAAAATAGCGGGTAGCACACATATTTTTATAGACACATTAGTTGAAAATGCATCTTTTGGTAATCTTTGTAAAGACAGATTGGCTTGGCTAGAGTCTAAACTAAATGAGAGTAGAGATAGTTTTGTTTATCTATATATGCACCACCATCCAATAAGCTCAGGAATGCATGAGATGGACAATGATGCTAACTTAAAGTCATCTGTTGAGTTTTGGAATCTACTTAAAAACTATGAGAATATTAAACATATATCATTTGGTCATTTACATCGAATCATGCACTCAGTAAAACAAGGTATTTCTTTACACTCTACAAGAAGTACGACTTTTCAAGTAGCCTATATTTTGGATGATAAGATAGAGTATTTAACCAATGAAGAAAATTCAACTTATGCAATTTTAGATATAAATCATGATGGTGATGTAAGAGTTCACCACCATGAGTTTTTAAATGAAGATAGATATTATCTTGGTGACTATTAGCTTTCTAATCTTATTTTTATAGTATCATTTTTACTTACAGGGTAAGCCTCTCTAGGAATTTTTATATTGGTATATGTTTTTGCATCTATCTGTTTTTCGTATACATCTATATCATTAACAGATACTATGATTCTGCCTGTAGTTTTTTTATTGACTCTAAGATTTGTCAATATTTTTGATGGGTAGTTCAAGTCTAAAAGGCTTGGGTAGTACCACTGTATGTTTTCATCTGCTTCAATCTTTACATGTTGAGGTTTAAGTTTTTCTTGTTTTAAAGAGTCATCTATGAATTTTGCCAATCTTTTACCTTCAAAAAAGCACTTAAAAGCAGTAAGTGCACCTCTTAAGACATTGCCTACAGCAAAAAAGTTTTTGTTTGTTGTTTGAAATGCTTGAGATATAAATACAGAATTATTAGCAAAATTAAAATCTTTGAAATTTTCTTGTAAAAGTGCACTTTCTGGAGTAAAATCACCACTAAATATAACACCGTCACACTCAATAGTCTCATCGATACCATCTTTTGATATGGTTACACTTTTTACCTCTTTATCATCACCATTGATACTTGAAATTTCATATCCTAATTTTACAGGTGTTTGTAAAATAGTCTCACTAAAAGACTTTAGTATGCTAAAGCTATTAAGTTCTTTATCTTCTTCTATGATTGCAGCTATATTGATACCTGCTTTTCTTGAACTCATCAGGGCAGAAAAACTAACAACTTCACTGCCTACAATAACAGGGTTTTTAAATGGTATTGTATTGTGAAGATATATAAATCTTTGAAGAGCACCAGTTGTCATGATATTTGGACTTCTAATGCCAGAAACAAGTCTAGCCGATCTTGGTGTCTCTCTAGCTCCTAATGCAAGCACAGTTCTTTTTGCAGAGTATTTTACGAGACCATCGGTTGTACTAAATGTAAGAATATCTTTTGATATATCTACAAGAGTATGTTTTAGATTTATTGTTATATTTCTATCAGCAGCAATTTTGGTTAGTTTTTTAGCATAATCAGGTCCACTAAGTAGTCTATAGAACTCAAATATACCAAATCCTAAGTGTCCACAGTGTCTTGGTGTACCTCCTGCTTCGTCTTCTCTATCAAATACAACTATGTCATCATACCCCATATTTGATAGCTCTATTGCAGTACTTAGTCCAGCAGGTCCTGCACCTATGATTGCTATTTGTACTTTATTCATGATTTACTCTCTTCGCATATTTGAGCTACTGATGCTTGGCAGTTAAAGCCTTGGCATCTTCCCATAGTTACTCTAGTCCTTCTTTTTAAACCACCGACAGTTCCTGCTCCAATTTCAGATTTAAGTGCATTTTGAATCTCTCTTTGAGTTACACATTCACAATGACAAATTATCTTTCCATAATCAGAAGTTTCATAGTCTCTAGTTTGAAACTCGGTTATATTTTGAATTTCTATAGGCTCTTTAGCTTTTTTTGGTTTTGTATACTTTTTATCATTTAGTTCATACACATGTTTTGCAAGTCCTAAAGAAGAAGTTAATCCAGTCGATCGGATTCCTCCAACTGTAATCCAGTTTTTTTCATCATTTATCATGACTCTGTAGTGGCTCTCGTCACTTGCAGGTCTTAATCCTGCAAAAGTTGCAGTTATATTGTGTCCTTTTAGGGCTGGAAGAAGATCATATGCTTTATCTTGTAGGGTTTTAAGCATCTCTTTTTTTGTAACACTATCAGTTCTGCTCTCTTGGTCTTCAGCTGTTGGTCCTACAAGTATATTCCCAAATGCTGTTTTTGTTATAACAACACCTTTTGTTATCTTGGTTGGTACAGGAAGTATGATTGAATTTATAAGATTGTAGGCTGTTTTATCAAAAATGATAAATTGCCCCTTTCTTGGTATGATTTTAAAATCTTTACTACCTTTTATGCTATCGACAATGTCTCCATACAATCCAGCAGCATTTATAACAGTTTTTGCTTTTATGGTTTTTTGAGATGTTTTTATCTCCCAATATTCGCCATTGAAATGTCCATCTTTTACTTCGTGGGAAAATGCAAGTTTGCCTCCTGCTTGAAGTCCAAGTTTTACATATGCCAAAGGAGTACTCCACGGGTCTATAAGGGATTCCCCATGAACTACTATAGCAGCTTTTGCATTTTTTGAGAGATTTGGCTCTTTTAATGCAAGCTCTTTGTTACTTATAATCTCTAACTCTTTTACTCCGTTGTTTAAGCCTTTGTTTAGTATAGCTTCAAGTTTTTCTTCTTGTTCATCACTCCAAGCAACCACAAGGGCTTTTGTATTTAAAAATGGTAAATCTAGTTTTTTCTTAATTTTAAGATACTCTTCATAGCCTTTTTTAATACAATCTAACTCAAGCGAGTTTGGTGGCGCATCAAAACCTGTATGCAATATGGCACTATTACCTTTGCTAGCACCTTCAAGTATGTCATTTGCTTTTTCGACTAAAACAGTTTTAGCACCATTTTCACAAAACTCTTTAAAAATTCCACAACCAACAACACCTGCACCAATGACAGCTATATCAAAGACTTCATTGTCGTTAAAATCTACTGTTTTTTTGGAAAAGAGGCTATTTAAATCTATCTGTTTCAAGATAATTCCCTTATTAATAAAAATATAAATTTATTTTATCATTTTAGTACTTAAATATGTAAAAATTAAAGTATAATTAGGCAAATTATTTACAAGGTAGAAATAGTGGGTTTTTGGGAAAATTTTAAAAAAGATAAAAAGCTTATAGTAGCTCATAGAGGCTCAAGAGCAATACGCCCTGAGAATACAATGTCAGCATTTAAAGAGGCTATAAAAAAGAGTGATTATATAGAACTTGATGTTGGGTTTACAAAAGATGGTGTGGCAGTTGTGATTCACGACAATACTCTTCTTAGGACTTCAAATGTACTTGATTTTCCAAAGTTTAAAAAACCATATAAGGTTATTGATTATACATACAAGCAGTTAGAAAAGTTAGATTTTGGTTCATGGTTCATAAGAGATGACCCTTTTAACACTATCAAGAATGGTATAGTTGACATTGAAGAGTTAAAGTCACTAAAAAGACAAAAACTTCCAACACTTCATAAAGTGCTAAAGTTTTTAAGAAAGCATAATTTCCCTGTAAATATTGAGATAAAAGATGCCACAAGAACACCATTTGATAAAACAGCAGTTAAGACAATAATAGAAATAATTGAAGACAATGTTATGGAAAATTATGTTCTACTTTCATCTTTTAACCATAAGTATCTAAGGCAGGCTCATAAACTAAATCCACAAATAGACATAGCTGCACTGCAAGAAAAAGAGCATAGAAAAGACTTGGTAAAGCATTTAAAACGACTAAGGGTTAGAAGTTACAATCCTGAGTTTAATCTAGCAGATACAGACTTGATAAAAAACCTTAGCAATGCTGGTATATTTGTCAATATATTTACAGTTAATGATAAAGAGGACAAAGAAAAACTATTTGAAAGTGGTGCAAAGTCTATTTTTACTGATATACTCCATTAGAATTATTTATAGATTATTTTCTATTATACTAAAGGCTTTTTGCATATCTTTTTTAGTCATCTTGCCTGCTTTATAAAAAAGAACTTTTCCATCTTTAGAAAAGATTAATATATTAGAGCTATCATCAGCAATATTCCACTTTTTAACAAATATTTTATCTTTATCTTTTA